>CAJXPN010000008.1 GCA_913058025.1 uncultured Myxococcales bacterium
CAGATTGGCCGCGAGGCCAACCTGCGGGGGGAGTCCCCCGCACGAGGTCGTGCACTCCCTCACGCAGAGGCAACGCGGCCCCGCTCCAGGTCGCGCACCACCCCACGCCAAGGCCAGCAGCGAGGTGGGAATCCGCCAAAGGTCGTGCACTCCCACACGCCGAAGCCGCGCGAGGAACCCCTCATTCGACGTCGCGTAAGCTCCGACGCATCCGAGCAGACTCAAGTGTATATAAATGCAGTTATGCGCGAACGTGCTTTCATGCGCGATGCGCATACGACTGACCATGCGTTTCGTGCATGTGTTACATCTGTCTGTTTTTGTTGGACTTTGTTTTTCATGCATCACGAGGCGCGCGCCGCGTCAGCGCGCATGCGCGAGACGCATCGCACGAAACATCCTCGCGTCTGCGACCTTACAGGGGGTAGGGTTCACGTCGGTTGTGACTGGTCGTTCAGCTTTCTTCGTCGCGGCGCTCTGGCGCCACGCGGCGCACGCGTGAGGAGCGCTATCATGGGTTCGAGGTGGCGTGGTTTCGGTGCGTTCGTGGTGTGCGCGGCGTTGGGGGTGACGGACGCGTCGGCGGGCTCGAGCGCGCTGGAGCGCGGAGAGATCGACCTGGTGATGTCGGAGGTGAAGGGGAGCGGCGTGCCGAGGGCCACGGTGAAGGGGCTCGTGGACGCGTCCGTGGAGGACGTGTGGGCCGTCGTGTCCGACTGCCGGCGCTCGGGGAAGCTGTTCGAGGGGGTCTACGCGATCAAGCGCCACAGCCACTCTGGAGGCTCGAGCGTGTGCAGCTCGAAGTTCTCGATGCCGTTCCCGTTCTCGGACTTGAAGAGCAAGATGAAGTACCGGACCGAGGTGACCGCGTCGAATCGGCGGGTGTCGTGGCGCCTGGTCGCTGGCGACTTCACGCGGAGCACCGGGAGCTGGGTCGTGACACCCTACGAGGGCTCGAGCACGCGCACGCTCGTCGAGTACACCTCCCACGCCGAGCCGAACATCCCGGTCCCGGGTTGGCTCCAGGAGCAGGGGCTGCGCGACACGATCCCCAGCGGCGTCCGCAACCTTCGGAAGGTTCTCGGACGCTGAGCCTTCTGGAGCCGCCCCAGTTCACGTCTTGTCGACACCTCGTGCAAGGGAGGGGGGGGAGCACTATGGTCCCACTTCTTCGACCGATTCAGGTGGACACGCCAGAGGGCGTGAACGAGAGGTTCCGAGTGTCTGGACGTCAACTTTGGGTGCGACTCTTCATCGGGCTCCTCCCCGCGGCCGCTATCGCCGCCTCGCCGCTCGCGACCGTGGGCTGCGGGGGCGCCGACGCCGAGGCCACGGAGTATTGCGCCAACGGTCGCGACGACGACGGCGACGGCGACACCGACTGCGCCGACGACGACTGCGACGGCGTGTCGGTCTGCGTGCCGGTCTTCGAGCACTGCGCCAACGGCATCGACGACGACGGCGACGGCGACACCGACTGCGCCGACGCGAAGTGCGACGATGTCATATGGTGCCAGGTGACCTACGAGGCGTGCGCGAACGGTCGCGACGACGACGGCGACGGCGACACCGACTGCGCCGACACCAAGTGCGCCAAGACGCGCTCGTGCACGCCCCTCGGGGAGGCGTGCGCGTCCGGGCGTGACGACGACGGCGACGGCGACGCGGACTGCGACGACGACGACTGCAAGGGCACCGTGATCTGTAGCGTGCGCGCCGAGGCGTGCTCGGGCGGGATCGACGAGGACGAGGACGGCGCCATCGACTGTGACGACCCCGACTGCGCCAGGACCGCGCTCTGCCTCCCTGGTGGAGAGGAGTGCGCCGGGCTCGAGGACGAGGATGGGGACGGCGCCATCGACTGCGCCGACGTCGACTGCGCGAACACCGCCGCGTGCGCGTTCTACGGCGAGGCGTGTGGGAACGGCGCCGACGACGACTTCGACGGCGAGATCGACTGCGCCGACGACGACTGCGCCAACTCGAGCATCTGCGCCATGCTGCTCGAGGACTGCAGCAACGGCGTCGACGACGACGACGACGGCGACACCGACTGCGACGACGCGGACTGCGCCGACCGTAAGGTCTGCAACGACCAGGAAGATTGCTTCAACGGCCGCGACGATGACGGCAACCTCCTCGCCGACTGCCAGGACCCCGTATGCGCGGACCTCATCGAGTGCCGCGAAGACTGCATCAACGGCGTCGACGACAACCGCGACGAGGACGTCGACTGCGACGACGCGAAGTGCATCGGCGACGCGGCGTGCACCCCTTGACGAGGCGCTCCCTGGCCTCCTGGCCGTGACGAAGAGGATGAGGGATGAGGGTACGACTGGATCACTTCGTAGGTGAGCCGCGTGGGTGGGAGGCCTTGCTCATCTCTCTGCTCGGGGCGGTCGCGCTGTTCGTTGGCTGCGGAGACACCCAGACGTCGTCTGGTGATGCGTTGGAGTATTGCGCCAGCGGCGAGGACGACGACGGGGACGGCCTGGTGGATTGCGCGGACCCGGATTGCGCGAGGTTCGCGGCGTGCCTGTCGCGCCCGGAGCAGTGCGCCAACGGGGTCGACGACGACGCGGACGGCGAGATCGACTGCGCGGACCCGGACTGCGATGGGACGTTCGTGTGCAGCCCTCGAGGCGAGGACTGCGCGAGCGGGCGAGACGAGGACGGGGACGGTGACGCGAGCTGCGCGGATTCGGACTGCGCGGGCACGTTCGTGTGCACGCCGTTGGGGGAGGCGTGCCTGGGCGGCGTGGACGAGGACGGGGACGGGAAGACCGACTGCGAGGACACCGACTGCGCCAAGACGGCGGTGTGCGTCGGGTACGCCGAGCGCTGCGCCGACGGCCTCGACAACGATCAGAACGGCGACACCGACTGCGACGACGACGCGTGTTCTCGGACGGCGGAGTGCCTGCCCGCGGGCGAGGACTGTGAGAACGGCATCGACGACGACGGCGACGGCGCGGCCGACTGCGCGGACGCCGACTGCGCCAACGGCTACATCTGCAACCCGCTCGCCGAGGTCTGCGGCAACGGCGTCGACGACAACATCGACGACCTCGTCGACTGCGACGACCCACAATGCGCCTCGAGCCCCGACTGCTTCATCAGCATCGAGATCTGTGACAGCGGTGAGGACGACGACGGCGACGGGAAGGTCGACTGCGCCGACCCCGACTGCGCTCAGGTCTTCGTGTGCTTGCAGCCCATCGCGACCTGTGGCGAGCCTGACCTCCCGGACTGCCCTCCGGTGCTCGAGGTGTGTGGTAACGGACGGGACGACGACGAGGACGGCCTCGTCGACTGCGACGACCTCGAGGATTGCATCGAGTCGCGGGCGTGCTTCGACGAGGTCTGCGGGACCAACCAGGGAGCCTCGGTGGACGACATCACGACGGCGTCCGAGCTCGACGCGCTCGCTCCCGCGACCTACATCGAGGGCGACCTCACGATCGACACCTCGGGCGTCACCGACCTCTCACCGCTCACGGGGCTTCGGTGTGTTCGGGGCACGCTCCGGATCACGTCATCGGACCTGCGCTCGCTAGAGGGGCTCGAGGACCTGCGCTACGTATCGGGTGGGGTCGTGCTCATCGGGACGGCGGCGCTCGAAGGCCTCGGCGGGCTCAGTGGCCTCGAGTATGCGTCGAGGCTGGAGCTCCTGAGCGTTCCTTTGGTGCGGTCGCTCGAGGTGTTGACCTCGTTGAGGGTCCTCGGGGCGTTGATCATGGCGAACTCGGGCGTGGTCAGCCTCGCTCCGTTGTCTCGCCTGGGGCCGACCTCGTGGTGGGGCGGCATCGTCATCTCGGGCTCGCGGGTGTTGACGGACCTGAGCGGCCTGGAGGCGGTGCGCTCGTTGGGCACCATCAGCCTCGTGTCGAACACGGCGCTCGTCGACATCACCGCGTTGAGCGGGGTGGAGGAGCACGATGGCCCGCTCCAGCTCGAGGGGAACCCTGCGCTATCGAGCCTCGACGGGCTCGAGTCGCTCGAGCGGTTGGGCGGCGTCCTCTCGATACGCTCCATGCCTGGCTTGACCACGTTGAACCAGTTGAGCCTGTCCGAGTTCGGCGGCATCAGGGCTGATGTGTCCGACAACGCCGGGTTGTGTGTGGACCAGGTCGACGCGTTCCTGGGGAGGCTCATGCTCCTGAACCCGAGCGGGAGTTACATCAGCTCGGGTCATGACCCCTGCCTGTGATCGGCCCGGTTTCAGATGTGTGGTGGCGGACGGGCTCACCCTCGCGCCCTCTCGATGCGCGGGCCTCTCGAGTCTCGCGGCGTCGCTGACGTCGTTCGCGGGAAACGACGTCAGAGTCAGCGCGGGGACGTTGTCGTTTCGGAGCACCTCGGACGTGTCTAGGGTGCAGCTTGATGGTAGCGAGCCCGGCGGCCCGTATCGTGGCCGAGGACGTATATGAGAGGTGTTGAGGTGAGATTCATGGACCAGGGGAAGCTCACATGGCTCCACGCTCCCGCGTGGCTTTCTTCATTCGCGCTCGCCTGCGCGGTGCTGTCTGGCTGCGGAGACACCCAGACGTCGTCTGGTGATGCGTTGGAGTATTGCGCCAGCGGCGAGGACGACGACGGGGACGGCCTGGTGGATTGCGCGGACCCGGATTGCGCGAGGTTCGCGGCGTGCCTGTCGCGCCCGGAGCAGTGCGCCAACGGGGTCGACGACGACGCGGACGGCGAGATCGACTGCGCGGACCCGGACTGCGATGGGACGTTCGTGTGCAGCCCTCGAGGCGAGGACTGCGCGAGCGGGCGAGACGAGGACGGGGACGGTGACGCGAGCTGCGCGGATTCGGACTGCGCGGGCACGTTCGTGTGCACGCCGTTGGGGGAGGCGTGCCTGGGCGGCGTGGACGAGGACGGGGACGGGAAGACCGACTGCGAGGACACCGACTGCGCCAAGACGGCGGTGTGCGTCGGGTACGCCGAGCGCTGCGCCGACGGCCTCGACAACGATCAGAACGGCGACACCGACTGCGACGACGACGCGTGTTCTCGGACGGCGGAGTGCCTGCCCGCGGGCGAGGACTGTGAGAACGGCATCGACGACGACGGCGACGGCGCGGCCGACTGCGCGGACGCCGACTGCGCCAACGGCTACATCTGCAACCCGCTCGCCGAGGTCTGCGGCAACGGCGTCGACGACAACATCGACGACCTCGTCGACTGCGACGACCCACAATGCGCCTCGAGCCCCGACTGCTTCATCAGCATCGAGATCTGTGACAGCGGTGAGGACGACGACGGCGACGGGAAGGTCGACTGCGCCGACCCCGACTGCGCACAGGTCTTCCGTTGCCTTCAGCCTACCGCGACCTGCGGAGTGCCTGGGTTGCCTGACTGCATCCCCGTACCAGAGGAGTGTGGCAACGGGGTCGACGACGACCTCGACGGCCTGACCGACTGCGCCGACGTCGTGGACTGCATCGGCGATAGGTCTCCAGGGGGGTGCTACGAGAAGATCTGCGGTGACGAGACCTTCATGGTGACGGACACACAGATCGACGACGACGCAGAGCTCACACCGTGGGCCGACGCCACGATCAGTATGGGGTCCGTGCTCCTGACGAGCGGTGAGGGCGTGACCTCTCTCGAGTCGCTCTCGTCGTTGCGTTGTATCGAGGGCAGCCTCACGATCAACGGCGTGTCATCGCTCACCGAGCTGAAGGGTTTGGAGTCGTTGCGCTACGTGAGCGATGGGCTGACGATCGCGTACTCGGGCGGGCTGGGCTCCCTCTCGGGGCTCGAGTCACTCCAGTACGTGTCGGGGTTGATCAACATCATCGATCTTCCACAGGTCACAGACCTGAGCGGGCTGGGTGGCCTGCGCCGGGCAGGAGGCCTGTGGATCGAGCGGATGGACGGTCTGACGGACCTGGATGGATTGGTTGCGCTGAGCGAGATCAAGGGCAGCAACGCTCAGCTCCAGGTGCTCTCGAACATGAGGTTGGCGTCGCTGGAGGGTACGGCCCTCGAGAGCATCGAGGTGACTGGAGATCAGTCCTCGGGCGAGATCGTGCTCAGGGACAACCCGCTGTTGGAGTCGTTGACCGCGCTCGACGGCGTGGAGGTGTCAGGTGTTCGTTCGTTGCGCGTCGAGTCGTCGCCGAGCCTGTCGAGCCTCGATGGTCTGCGCGCGCTCCGGCCAGGGTTGAGGGGGTTCCGCGACATCGAGCTCGTGAACCTCGAGATGGTGAGCTCGCTCGGGCTGTTGGAGGACGTGGTCACGTTGGAGCGCGTGCGCCTGGCTGGCCTGGATCAGGTCACCGACTTGAGCGGCCTGCGCGGCCTCTTGAGCGCGAACACGCTCATCATCGAGGACATGATCGGGCTCGTCGACATGAAGGGCCTGGGCGACGCTCTGAGCATCGACAAGCTCTGGATCCGCGACAACGCGTCGATGACGTCGCTGGCGGGGATGGAGGGCGTGCAAGGCTTGGGGGGGGAGGTCGACGACCTGACGGGTGAGTCCCTCCCGGGCCTCGAGGTGAGCGGGAACAGCTCGCTCTTGGACCTGACTGGGTTGGACCTGCGGCGCGATGTCGCCGGTGACTTCGTCGTGTCGGACAACGGTGCGCTCAAGAGCCTGAATGGCCTGGGCGCGCTTCAGTTGGTCGGCGGCAGTTTCGTGCTGTCGAACAACGACGCGCTCGCGAACCTCGACGGCCTCGCGTCTCTGATCAGCGTGGGCAGCGCGTTCCTGATCGACGACCTCGACGCGCTGACCTCGACGGTGGGTTTGAACGCGCTCGAGCGCGTGGGCTTGAACGGCGCCGCCGACGTCTCTGGAGCGACCGACCTCACGTTCCGAAACAACCGGGCGCTCGGGGCGATCGGAGGGCTGGCGTCGCTGCGCGAGGTCGGAGGAGCCTTGAAGATCGTCGGTAACGGCCTTTTGAGCAGCCTCGGGCGGTTCGACATGGGGCTGAAGCTCGGCTCGCTCCACATCGAGGACAACGCTGAGTTGGGGTCGTTGTTCACGTTGTCGGCGATCATCGAGCTGGGCGACCTGACGGTGATCGGGAACGCGCTCCTGTCGAGCCTGGAGGGGCTCGAGGGCGTCGACATCCTCAAGGGGGCGCTCACGATCGAGGACAACCCCTCGCTCGAAGACATCACGGCGCTCAGGCCGAACTCGTACTCGGGGAGCTCGGCGATCGTGACGAACAACCCGATCTTGTGCCAGCTGGACGTCGAGACGCTGTTCGGCCTGCTCATGAGCCTGAACCCCATGAACACCGGCGCGTTCGTCAACATGGGCAACTTCGAGCAGTGCGGCTGAGCCCGACCGGCCATGAGCCGGTCGGGTGAGGGCGCCACGAGGCGCGCGGCCAGAAGGCCGCGCGCCTCGTTCGTTTGTGGGGGGCGTGAGGGGTCGGCCGGGTTATGAATGAATAGTCATTCACTCTTGCAACCCGCGGCGGTTTTGGTGCATCTCTTATCTGTGGTCCGCGCGCGCGGCAGGCGAATGCCGTCGAGCCAGAGCGTGACGCGCGAGACGCCCCGAGGCCGGGGCGCCCAGATCCGCCGACATAATCAGAGAGCGATACACGAACGCTCGCGACGCATGCCACATTGGCGCGGACGCGGGCGACCCAGCGCAGGAGAGATGGACAGATGGATTATTACAAGTCGCCTACCAAAGACATGATGTTCCTTCTGGACGTCTTCGACTACGAGAGCCGGGTCAGCACGCTCGAGGCGTTCGCCGACTACGACAAGGACATGGTCGGAGCGATCCTGGACACCGCCTCGGCGGTCTGCATCGACAAGCTGCTGCCGCTGAACTCGGTGGGCGACGCCGAGGGCCTGAAGTGGGACCCGGAGACCGGTGACGTGACCACGCCCGAGGGCTTCAAGGGCGCGTACGCGACGCTCGTGGAGAACGGCCTGCTGGGCGTGACCTGTACGCCGGAGTACGGCGGGATGGGTGGCCCCGAGGTGCTCGGCATCTACTCGTCCGAGATCATGATCGCGACGAACAAGTCGTTCTCGATGTGCCCTGGCCTGAGCCGCGGCCTCATCGACGCGCTCGCCGCGCACGGCTCCGACGAGCAGAAGGAGTTCTACCTCCCGAAGCTCATCTCGGGTGAGTGGTCGGGCACGATGTGCCTGACCGAGCCCCAGTGCGGCACCGACCTCGGCCTCATCCGCACGAAGGCGATCCCGCAGGACGACGGCAGCTACAAGCTGACCGGCACCAAGATCTGGATCACGTTCGGCGAGCACGACCTGGCCGAGAACATCATCCACCTGGTGCTCGCGCGCCTGCCCGACGCCCCCGAGGGGATCAAGGGAATCAGCGCGTTCATCGTGCCCAAGAAGATCGACGGCGAGCTCAACAACGTCAAGTGCACGGGCCTCGAGCACAAGATGGGCATCAAGGCATCCCCCACCTGCGTCATCGACATGGAGGACTCGACGGGCTTCCTCGTGGGCACCCCGCACAAGGGCATGCGCAGCATGTTCGTGATGATGAACGCGGCGCGACTGCACGTGGGCGTCGAGGGCATCGCGCTCGGCTCGATCGCCTACCAGACCGCGCTCGCCTTCGCCAAGGATCGCCGCCAGATGCGCGCGATCGACCCCGCCAAGCAGGACCAGAACGCGGCGGCCGACAACATCCTCGTGCACCCGGACGTGCGCCGCATGTTGCTCAACGTCAAGGCGACGACCGAGGGCCTCAGGGCGCTCGGCGCGTGGATCTCGATGGAGTACGACGTCGCGCACCACCACCCCGACGCCGACACCCGCAAGGCCGCCGACGACATCGTCGCGCTGCTCACGCCCGTCATCAAGTCGTACGGTTCGGAGCAGGGCTTCCTCAACATCTCCGAGGCGATGCAGGTCTGCGGCGGCGCCGGCTACACGACCGACTGGAACATCGAGCAGTACATGCGCGATGAGCGCATCGCGCTCATCTACGAGGGCACCAACCACATCCAGGCGCTCGACCTCGTGGGTCGCAAGCTCAGGATCGACAGCGGCCGCCTCCTGCGCACCTTCCAGGGTCGCATCAGCGAGCTCATCGTCGAGTCCAAGGACGACGAGCGCATGGCCGAGTTCCTCACGCCGCTCAAGACGATCTCGAAGAAGCTCGTCGGCGCGACGATGGAGATGGGCGGCGCGGCGATGGAGGACCCCGAGGTCGTGGGCGCCGTGGCGTCCCCCTACCTCAACCTCTTCGCGATGTGCGCGCTCACCTACGTCTGGGCCAAGCAGGCGCACTACGTCCTGAACAACGACGTGCCCTTCGGTGAGACCAAACTCAAGACCGCGCGCTACTTCAACACGAAGATCCTGCCGCAGGCCGAGACGCTGATCGCCACGATCGCCACCGGCAAGTCCAACATCATGGACTTCGACATCGAGGAGCTCGAGGTCATCTGAGCCCGAGCCGTGACGTCGAACCGAGAGCGCGATCCGAGAGGGTCGCGCTCTCTTCGTTTCGGGGCCTTGACCCCGCCGGCTTGACCTCGGCGTGGCGGCGTCGTCTATTACGGGTTGTAATTGTCACGGTTGTTGTGACATTCGGTTTTTCGACGCAGAGGAGCAGACGTGAGCGTGTTGGGAGAGGAGCTGGAGTTGAGGTGTGGGGCCACGTTGCCGAACCGGATCGCGAAGGCGGCGATGACCGAGGCGATGGCGGGCGTCGAGGGGGTCCCGGGCGACACACTCCGCGCGCTCTACGCCCGCTGGGGAGCCGGCGGGGCGGGGATGCTCATCACGGGGAACGTGATGGTCGACAGGCGCTACCTCGAGCGCGTGGGCAACGTGATCTTCGACGCGCGCTCGCCGCTCGAGCCCTCGCGGCGTTGGGCCGAGGAGGCGCGCGCCGGAGGCGCCAAGCTCGTCGCCCAGCTCAGCCACCCTGGCCGCCAGTGCAACCGCTTCGTCAACCCGAAGCCCGTGGCGCCGTCTGCCGTCGACGCGGTGGACCTGATGATGTTCTTCACGCGACCGCGCGCGTTGACCTCCGAGGAGATCGACGAGGTCGTCGCCCGCTTCGCGGGCGCTGCGGCGACGGCGAGGCGGGCCGGGTTCGACGGGGTCCAGATCCACGCCGCGCACGGGTACCTGCTCAGCCAGTTCCTCTCGCCGCTGACGAACCTGCGCGAGGACGCCTGGGGTGGCGACCTCGAGCGCCGCGCCGCGCTGGTGCGGGCGTGCGTGGCCGCCGCGCGTGAGGCGGGCGGCCCGGGGTTCATCGTGGGCGTGAAGTTGAACTCGTCGGACTTCCAGCGCGGCGGGTTCTCACAGGAGGACTCGATGCAGGTCGCGCGCTGGCTCGACGAGGACGGCGTCGACTTCATCGAGGTCTCGGGTGGCAACTACGAGTCGATGGCGCTCCTCGGGGCCGAGGAGGGCGGCGCGTTCAGCAAGCGCACGCGCGATCGCGAGGTGTACTTCAAGGACTACGCCGTGGAGGTCCGCGCGCACGTCGACGCGCCGATCATGCTCACCGGAGGGATGCGGCGAGGAGAGCTGATGCGCGAGGTGCTCTCCGAGGGCGCCGCGGACATCATCGGGCTCGGGCGCCCGTTCGCCACCGACCCCGAGATCGCGCGCCGCCTCATCGAGGACGACTCGGCGGTCGCGCCGAGCGAGTCGCCGCCCGTCCCTCCGCCCTCGCTCAAGACGATGTTCGGCGTGGGCGAGTCGGCCTGGTATGGCGAGCAGCTCAAGAGGATGGGCGAAGGCAAGGACCCGGACCTGTCGATGGGTTGGCTCAAGCCGTCGCGCAGCTACCTCACCCACGAGATCTTCAACGCGGTGCGTCGGCGCTACAAGACCGACATCGAGGGCGAGCCAGCCGAGGTCTGAGCCCAACGAGCGCGAGCGCGAGCGCCAGGACCCACGCGGGAGAGCGCGACGGGTCTGCGCCGTCCGCGGCGGCGCAGCCTGGGTCGGGCGCCGCGGGCGGTGAGGTGTCGCCAGCGTCGGATTCGGCGCCCGAGTCTGGTGAGGGGAGGGCGGCGTCGGGCGCCTGGCCCGCGTCGGCCGGATCGCCTGCGTCGGCCGGGTCGCCCGCGTCGGCCGAGGTTCCTGCGTCGGCTGAAGGATCAGAGGTCACATCGGGTGGTGTGATGATCCAGGGTTCGAGGTCACCCAGGGGAGGGCAGAGCGTCGCGTCGTCGCAGTCGACCTGGAAGGTGTGCGCGTGCGTGAGGTTCGTGAGGGTGCCCGTGACGAGCTCGGCGCCAGGCGCGACCTCGAGCGTGTACGTCGCGCCGGGGTCGAGCGGCGCGGTCGGGTCGACGCGCAGCATCCTGGACCAGCCGCCGGGGCCGCCCCAGCGCGTGCCGCGGCTCGTGATGGGCGCGGGGGCTCCGCTGGCGCCCGCCAGCGAGACCTCGGCGCGCCGCGCCTGGACGCCGACGCCGAAGACGAGCGAGGCGCGCGAGTCGGTCGTCCCGACCTCACCCGAGCGGAGCCTGCGGGGCGACTCGGGGTACGCGCCGGTGACGAGGTTCGCCTCGTCGAAGCGCCCGTGCAGCCGCTCCCACACGGCCTCCATGTAGCGCATGGTCGGCCCGACCTCGGCGCGCAGGCTCCCGGGGATGTCGCGCTCGAGGTAGTTGTCGCGGGTCCAGGGGATGCGCGGGGCGTGCTCGTCGTGGAGCGTCCGGGCGAGCCGCGGGCCGCGGGTGGGGTGGAGGTAGACCAGCGCGAGCATGTCCACACCCTGCTTCATCGTGTCGGCGGTGATCTCGCGGTCGAGGTCGCCGAAGAGCGGCAGCAGGACATCGACCGGGACGTAGGCGTCGGGTGAGTAACGGAGCAGCCCGTCCACGGCGAGGAACCCGTCCGTCCCCGGGTCTGCCTCGCCCTGCGGGTCCGAGACGCCGTCGCGCTCGGCGACCTGGTCGAGGAAGAGCGTGTCGAAGACCTCGTCCTGCATCCCGTGCGCGGCCACGCCGAGGAGGAACGCGACGCGCCGGCGCGACTCGAGCGTGACGAAGGGTGGCGGGTCGTTCGCGCGCATCCACTGGATGTAGTCCTCGACGAAGGGCTCCCAGTGCGCGTGCTCGGAGTAGGCGCGCGCCTCGGGGGTGCCCTGGCCGATGGTGTCGGGGGCGTAGCCCGAGTCGGGGAAGGCCGCCCCGAAGAGCGCGGCGTCGCGCACCTCGGGGTCGGCGAACAGGTCCGTGAGCTCGCCGGGAGGCAGGTTCTCGATCGCCCAGCCGGTCACGTGCACGTGACCGAGGACGCCGTGCGCCGTCGACTCGTGTGGCCCGCCGAGCGTGAGCGCGGTGAGCGTGGCGAGGGAGAGGAGCGTCGCGCGTGAGGAGCGTCTCATGGGGGTGTTCCTCTCGTGAATGACGACAAGGCGCGATGGTCGCGGATCAGGGTCCTGCGACGACTGTCGGTGTGAGCGTCGCGCACTTGAGCTGAATCCCACGGACTCGAAGGGCAAAGGACCAAAACCCGTGCCAGATCTTGAAGCCCGCTGCGGCCTGCCCGGCAGGACACGATTGCGAGAACGATGTGCCCTCCGATGTCCCGACCGTGGAGAGCTCGTTGAGCGCCCCATGTACGAGCGAGGTAATGACCGAGGGCGAGTTCGGCGTGGTGCTCACGTCGATCTGGGTGCAGGTCACCGTGAGGCTCGTGATCCGATCCGGGCTGTACGAGCCAGAGATGCCCGTGACCATCTGACCGTTGGGGCAGCTCCGGGTCAACGGGGGCTCCACGAACTGGCCGAAGACGGCTGAGAATTCGCCTGCAGAGCTCCTCCTCACGGTATAGGTGTCGTCACCGGTGACGGGGTCGGTCGACAAGCTGACCATCTCTTGCCGGGTGCACTCGAAGGCCATGCCGTCGATCGACTTGTCCGAGCCCATGGTGTCGCGGCTGATGAACAAGCCGGTCACGAACTGGTCGTCGGGGCATGGGACGTCGTCGACGCGGACGCCAATTGGGAGATCGGTGTAGCCGCTCGCGATCGCCGTGGTGTAGATGGCGGTGGCCTCGACGACCTTCTTGGGGCAGCCAGCGTCGACGACCCCATCGCATTGTGAGTCGAACCCGTTGCATGACTCGAGGCGACCCAGCGCGGGAGAGGCCAGTGTGCTGGTGTCGTTGCAGTCACCCTGGTTTGCGGTGTAGTCGCCGCTCGTGACCTGGCTTCCCATCGAGCAGTATTGCTGGGCGGACGCGGAGTTCAGGGCGTAGCCGTCGCCGTCGCCGTCGAGGTAGTAGGTCGACGTTCCGGTCGCGTTGGAGCCTCCCTCGTCGACGCCGTTGGCGCAGTCGTTGTCGACGCCGTCGTTGCAGATCTCGAAGTTACCAGGGTCGCGCTGGTTGTCGTCGTCGGCGCAGTCGCCTCGGAGGGTGACGTACTGAGCCGGGACGTTGTTGGGGCAGTACAGCACGGCGGCGGCGGTGTCGGGCGCGTAGCCGTCGTCGTCGTCGTCGAAGTAGTAGGTGTCGACGCCGGCGGTGTCGTTGCCGCCTTCGTCTGCGCTGCCGTCGCAGTCGTTGTCGACGCCGTCGCCACAGAGCTCGGTCCCCGCGGCGAGGTTTTGCTGGCACGACACCGTCGCGCCCTGGCAGATCGTGACGCCAGGGAGGCACTGGCCCGCGCGCGTGGAGTCCTCGCAGGCTTCGCCCACGGTGAGTGTGTCCGACACGACGCCACCGACCGATATGGAGCCGGGGTTGGCGCTGGTCCCCTGGGTTCCGGCCTCGTCTTCCTCGCCGTCGCAGTCGTTGTCGAGGCCGTCACAGATCTCGGCCTGGGTGTTCGGGGCGACGTCGGGAGCACACACGGCCTGACCCGGGGTGGTCGGGCTGCATACCACGCGTCCGATGACGCAGACGCCAGCGCGGCTGCTGTCGCCGCACGCTTCTCCTACGGTGAGTTGCGCAGGGCGGTTCGACGCCTGGCCCACGTAGATGTCGGCTTGCGATGCGCTCGACGCGAGCGTCCCGGCCTCATCGGCGCCACCGACGCAGTCGTTGTCCTGTCCGTCACAGACCTCGGTGTTGCCGGGGTAGTTGTCGCCGTCGTCGTCGTCGCAGTCGTCGGAGTTGGTGACGTATCCAGCGGGTGCGCCGGTGCCGGCGCAGTCGAAGATCGAGTTGTTCGGGTCACCGGCGCCGTCGCCGTCGAAGTCGAAGAAGAAGATCTTGCTCGGGTCGTCGATCGGGATCTCACAGCCGTTCGTGATGTCACCATCACAGTCGGCGTGGGTCGGATCGCCGCTCGAGTCGGTGTCACAGACCGCGACGCAAGCCGGCTGGTCGGCGCCGTCGATGTTGCGCACCCGGCAGCCACGCTGGGCGTCCTGAACGGCGCCCTCACAGACGTCGCCGCACGAGGTGCAGTGCTCGGCGGGGAAGGCGAACGCGCCGATCTGCTCGGCGTCGTCGGAGAAGCCGTTGCAGTTGTAGTCGTGCTCACCGCAGTACGTAGGGAAGGGGTGGTTGGGCGCGTCGGCGTCGTAGTAGGAGAGGGGGTCGAGGTCGTCGCAGTCGTGTTGCGTGATCGCGTCCGCGGCGTCCCCGCATCGCCCGTCGCCGACGCCGTCACCGTCCTGGTCCCGGCAATCCGAGCAGGTGCGCGAGAGCGGAAGGCAGCGGTTGGTGCCCTCGACGTCGGCGCACTCGAAGCCGCCAGGGCACTCCGCGGCGCCCGCGCACGTCGGCGCGCACACGCCCGGATCGTCGCCCAGTGTCAGCGCGGCGGTCCCGAGGTCGACGCAGGCTGCGTCAGCCCCGCAATCCGTCTGGGACGAGCACGGCGCGCACAGCGCGTCGTCGACGTCGGGGCTCA
Organism: uncultured Myxococcales bacterium; assembly: GCA_913058025.1. GTDB lineage: Bacteria > Myxococcota_A > Bradymonadia > Bradymonadales > Bradymonadaceae > CAJXPN01. Next base: position 14,804 of record CAJXPN010000008.1, read on the forward strand.
GCCCGAAGGGAGGTCGGCAGAGCGCGCCGAAGGCGCGGCCCAGCGCCTGCTCGCTCGGGTCGAGCTGGTCGTTGAAGGGGAACGCAGGTGCCGTCGCAGGGTAGGGGGTCTCGCCGAAGCCCACGAGCTGGCAGGACCAGGGCTCGGGGTCGGGGCGGTCGCCCTGCATGGTGAGCGTGGAGCAGATGGCGTCGTTGGACGTGCAGACCTCGGTGCAGACACCAGGCGACGAGAGCCCCGGGATGAGGTCCCCGATGGGGATCGAGGTCGCGCCGTCGGTGTCGGGTCGGTTCAGGCCGACCTCCGTGACGCACGAGCCCAGGCCCACGGGGCAGTCCGAGTCGGAGTCGCAGGGGTAGTAGTCGGCGAGCGTGCGCAGGTTCGGCGGTTCGTCGGCGTCCACGCCGATGTCGTCCACGCCGGTGTCGGGCGCGCCGAGGTCTGGCGGTTCATCGGCGTCCACGCCGGTGTCGGGCGCGCCGAGGTCGGGCGTGATCTGGGCGTCGGTCGTGGCGTCGGGGGTGTCCCCTGTGTCCGTCTCCCCCGGGTCCTCGCCGGGGCAGGCGATGGAGAACATCGCCGCCATCGCCGCGATGTACTGTGTCGTTCGTGTCTTCATGGTGCGTATCCTCGAACAGGCCGCGCGTCATGTGACGCGCGGCCTGTATGTGTCTGTAGATGCTGGGTTCTTACTCGCACTGGCCGACGGGGAAGACGTCCTGGTAGGTGTAGGCCATCTTGAGCTCGACGTCCTCGAGCCGGGTCCAGTCGATGTCCCCGTTCTCACCCGCGGTCGTGTCGATGAGGACGGTGTACTGAGACGCGAGCGGGAGGCCGTTGAGCGTCTGGTTGACCGAGCCGTCGTCGGAGGGGAACGCGTTGATCCCGGCGACCGGAGAGATCGCGCGGCCCGCCGAGCGCAGGTAGGTGGTCTGCCCGAAGGAGGACGCGCGCGCGTACTGCGAGACGTAGGCGTCGAGGTCGGGCTGACACGAGGTCAGCTGGCCGACGCCGTCGTAGAGGATGGTGACGGTGGGTCGAGCGTCGCCGAGGCCCTCACCCACGAGCTTGACGTCGAGGCTGGTGAGCTTGGCGTTGCAGGTGTTCTGGAGGTTGGCGAAGTCGTCGAGCGAGACGTCGAAGGTCGCCGAGAGCACGTCCTGACGCCGCGTGACGAGGTCGCCCACGGTCGAGTCGGCGCGGTAGCGCACGCGCTTTGAGATGGGCACGAAGCCCGAGGTCATGATGTCACGCAGGCGCTCGGAGGGGGTGAAGACCTGCGCGTTGGTCGGGTCGAGGGTGGGGCCGTCGAGCCCGAGCAGGTCCTCGCGCAGTGAGAGGTCGGCCGTGAATGCGTTGACCGCGCCGCCGCAGTCGCGCTGGATGGAGTCGAGGCGGTCTGCGATCTCCTCGAGCTGGAAGGTGTTGCGCGCGAGCAGGATCTGGATGCGAAGGTCCATGAAGGGGCGCACGGCGAAGTACTCGATGCCCACGAGCCAGTCCATCATCTTGGACTTGGCGTCCTCGAGACGGCGCTCGGCCTGCTCGAGGCGGTTGGCGCGTGAGAAGAGCACGGCGGGTGAGCCCACGAGCGAGGCGATGTTCTCACGCTGGCGCTCCAGGTCGGTCAACTTCGCCTGGACGAGGTCGGCGCGCTGGCGGATGGAGAGCCAGCTCAGGATGCGCTGCTGAATGCCCAGCTTGGCCTGCTCGATGCGCAGCTCGAGGCCCGCGATCTGGATGAGCTGGTTCTGGAGCTCGAGGCGGCGGTCGTTGAGGTCGTCGACGTCGCGCGTGTACGCGAGGTCGTGTGCGGCCTGAGCGCGCAGCAGCTCGAGCATGTTCGCCAGGTTCCTCGCCTCCACGTCGCCCTCGGCCTGGGCGGACTCGGCGGCCGCGCGCAGCTGGGCGAAGGTGTCTTCGCTGACGAGCGCGGTGAACCTGGCGCTGAGCGCCGTCGATTTGGCGTCGGCTTCTTTGACGAGGTCCTTGCGCTGCTGGACGAGGTCGATCGTCGTCGCGGCCCAATCTGCCGCGCGCGCCGAGGCGCGCATCATGAGCACGAAGCCCGCGGCGCCCATCTTACTGAGCATGCGCGCGGTCGATGTGACGTCGGTGGCGGCGGTCGGGAACCCCTGGGCGGCGGCGTCGGCGAAGTCCTGGAGGCCTCCGGCGGCGTCGCGCACGGTGTCCGCGCTGTTGCGCAGGATGGTCGAGGCGATGAGATTCCCCATCTTCTCGTCGACGCCGTCGTACTTGATGATGTCCCAGTTCGAGAGGTTGTTCACGGCGGTGATGATGCGGAGCTTGCGCTGGGTCGTCGCGTCCTCGAGGGACTCGGTCAGCGTGGTCAGGCCAGCGCGTCTCCAGGCGTCCTGCTGCGCGATGTTGTTTTGGATGTCGGTGATTTCCTGGCTGCGAATGTCCTGTCGCGTTCGGATGCTGGTGGCGAACCGGTCCGTGTTCTGCTGGTAGAGTTGGATGCGCTTGAGCTGAGTGGAGAGCTCGTCCGTGGCGATCCTGGCGTCCAGGCCCGCCTGTTGGATCGCGAGGACGGCCTTCCCGCCTTCGGAGGCGCTGACCATGGAGAGGGGGAGCGTGAGTTGGTCGGGCTCCCCGCGCGGCGTGATCGCGCCACAATTGAAGACGTCCACGACGCACTCGGGCTCGCCGTTGCGAAGGTCCTCGGGGGTGCACCCGTTGGGCAGCCCACAGAG
>CAJXPN010000009.1 GCA_913058025.1 uncultured Myxococcales bacterium
GTAGACGAGGCCAGAGAGCTCCTTGAGCAAGCCTCGTCAATCTCCCCCAACGATCCCGACGTCTTCATCCTCCGCGGTCGGTTCTTCGCCAAGATGAAGGAGCGGAGCGCGCTGCGTGACACGATCCTCCACATCGAGTCGATCAACCCCGCGCACCCCATGCTCGATCGTCTCCAGCGCCGACTGCATGAGCTCACGGACTGAGTGAGCACCTCCTGATACACGATAGCTCGACCTCCTCGACCTCCTCGACCTCCTCGGCCTCCTCGACCTCCTCGGCCTCCTCGGCCTCCTGAGGTCGTACGCGTCTTCGCGTGATGTCTCGAGCCTTCATCGAACGGTCTGTTTGTGAGAGTTGATACCGTTTTGTTACATAATGTGTGTGCTCGAACCATCCGTATCTAGTGAACCTCTCGCCGCCCTCGTATCCATCAGGGAGAACCCAGAGAACCTGATCAACTCTCTACTGGAGCGCCCAGGTCAGGCCCAACTGCGCGATGAGCGTGTCCACACCTGACAGCCTCGAGAAGCCCACGCTCCCACCCAACGCGATACCCTCCGCGGACTGGTCCCATGACACGTCTCCGAACGCGCCCCACTCGGAGCCACCTGTGCTGGCATCACTCGACTCGAGCCCTACATAGCCGGACGCGCTCAGGTCCAGGCGTGAGGAAGCGACGGAGCCCAGCGCCCACGAGGCGCCGAGCCTCGTCCTGTCGTCCGACCCTGACGTCCGACCCACGCTGGCGACGTGCTCGACGCTCGAGAGAGCCGCGAGTCCACCCAGCGGGGAGCGTTCCCAACGTAGCCTTTGGATGTCCTGTGTCCTGGCGTCGCTGCTCCACAGCGCGAGCACATGCTTGGAGGAGATGTTGGCAGTGACGCGCGCGTCGTGAGTCACGTCAACGTCACCAGTGACGATGCCTCGTCCCAGGAAGACCTTCGCGTCGAACGCGATCAGCGGCGTCTCGATTTCGAGCCCGGCGTTCCCTCCGATCGCTGCGCTGTCTTCGTCACCCGGTGACGCTCCCATCCATGCGCTCATCGGTACACGCACGTTCCATGGGCCGAACGACCAGTCTTGTTCGAGACTGGTCTGGGCGATCGCCGTCGGCAACACGTAGATGCCTGTGAGCCTGTCGCGCCTGAGCCTCGTCCCAGGCTCGACGTCACCGAACCTCAGCGTCGCGAGCGCCACGCGGAGGGTTGGACGGAGGCGGTGGCTGCCTCCCTCCCATCGCCCCGTGACGTCTACACCCGCGCGGGCGTCCATCGCGAGCACCCCGTGGGATGTCGACGTCAGGCCGTTGGGGTAGCGCGTGACGTCCACTGACAGGTTGGGCGATAGGGCCGCCTCGGCGAACCAGGCCCCCCTCGAGCCCGTCCGCACGCCCAGCGCGATGTTCAGGTCGGTGACGTGCTCCAGGTCCTCCCTTGTGGCGACCTCGGATCTGAGAGAGACGTCCGTCCACGCGTGCTCTCCGGAGCCGAGCCTCAGAGACGCGTCGAGGATCGCGCGGCCGTGATCCTCGCTCGGTGTGCCTGGCCCATCCTCTGACGTCGCCCACAACCTGAGCGCGTGGCCAGCTCCGCTCGCCTGGGCGCCGGCCGTTCGGCGCAGAGTGTCTCGAAACATGGCTCGACGAGCGACCCGCCGGACTCCCATCGTCCGCCCCGTCGTGTCCGACTCCACCAGGCCAGAGACGTGCTCGCGCGCGCTTCCAAGCTGCCAGCCACCCTGGGTGGTGACACCGACCTCACCGTCCTGTGTGACGAGAAGGCCTGCCACGAAGGGCGTGTCCTGTGTGGTGACCGAGGGCATCGACAACACCGACAGCCCGACGCCGTAGTGCGACGTCGGCGCGATCCAGGCCGTCGCGGCCAGAGAAGACGAGCCCAGAACGTAGGAACCCTCGAACTCGAGCGGACCGCCTGCGAGGTAGCGCGTCGTAGGAGGCACCAAGCCTCCCACGCTGCTCGCGGACGTGTCGAAGTCGTTGAGCCAACCGAACCCTGACAAGGACCAGACTCCAGCGGGGTGACGTGTCGACGCGGCGGTGGCGCTGGCGGCGGTCGAGCTTCCTCCCTCACTCGTCCACCTGAGCTGTTCCAACGTCCAACCCGCGCGCGAGCCTCGTGCGGAGACGACTTCTACGGTGAGCCCACCGTGTTCCCAACGGAGCTTCGACGCGTCGCGTCCACCCGAAGGGGACGAACGGAGGAGGTCTGCCGAGAACGTCTCGTCGTCGCCGCGTCCTCCGACTCCTCTCCAGGTGATCTCACCCTCGGCCTCGTGCGTCACCGACGTCGCGCGAATCACCCACGTCGTGTCGTCTCGCGTGACCGCCCACTGGACCTCGTCACAGGTCCACTGCGCCCCATCGACGACACACACATTGGCGGATGCGTCACCCGTGGCCAGTGCGTCCGCAAACGATGACGGGGTCCATGACGCGAGCGCGTCAGACCAGTTGTCGAGTAGCTCGGGGGAGGGGAGTGGATACGAGCGCGCGTGATCGTCCTGAGCGTGTGCTGTCGACGCGATGCATGAGGACGCTATGAGAACGTACGCTGTATGACGTGCGCGCATCTGATGGCGTATCCGGGCCAAGAACGAAGAAGAGGACGACCTCGCCGTGGCTCGGTCGTCCTCCATCATCAGTGCGTGGGGTCGATTCGAACGGTGCGAGGCTCGGATCCTGGTGTGATCGCGATGCTGCGCTACCGTGTCGGCGTCTCCACTCGAAGTCAAGCGCTCGGGATTCAGCTCTCGTCGTCCTTCTTGGGCGAGTACGCGAAGTCGATGTTGATGTAGTTCCCAGAGGTGCTGACCCTGGGGTCTGCGCCCGGTTCGACCGTCATCGTCAGCTTCACCATCTTCTTGCGGTCGCTGATCTTGATGTAGGAGACCGTGCGCCCGTGGAACCTCGAGTCGATGTCGCGGCGCAGGTTGCGGTCAGCGAGCTTTGCGTTGGGGATGGTGACCGTGATGGTCTTGCCGTCGGCTCCGCGCTCCATGTCGTACTCGGAGGAGCCGTCGGTCTGGATGAAGATGCGCGTGCGCGTGTCCTGCGGGAGGAAGCCGATCCACATGACCTTGGTGGACGCCGACTTCCGCGCGGCCGACTTGGTGATGTGCTCTTTGTTGTCGCGCTTGCCGGGGATGATGCCCGTGTATATGTCCTCGTCCGCCTTCTCGGAGGACTCGGAGTCGTTACCCCTGTTCGTCGTGTCTGTGTCGTCCTGAGCCGTCGCGGGCGCGCCCACGAGCATCGCGAGGGACATGACGGTGATGGCCGTCCAGTGTGCTCTGTTCATTTTACGCGCTCCTGATTTTCGATGGTGTTGAATACGTGGAGTAAAACACCCGTCACAGTAGCATCCGACCAAGAAGGTCGGCAAGAAAACCGCTCCTGCCTCTTGCGAGGCGACCTCGTTGACAATCTCGGAGCGGCGTTGCTACCGTTCGGGCGCATCAACCATGGACCTGCACTCGCTTCTGGGGTGCGTCTCAGGATGCTCAACGTGGCATAAAAGGAGCTCGATTCATGTCCGATATCTCTCTCAAGAAAGCACACGGCCTCTCCCTCGACGAGGCCAAGCTCAGGACCTCTCAGATCGTCACCGACGTGAAGGCCGAGTTCCCCAGCTTGATCGACAAGATCGAGTGGAACTCCGACAACACTCAGGCGACCGTGAAAGGTAAGGGCTTCACAGGTGACTTCATCGTCGATTCGACGAACATGAACATCGACGTCAAACTCAAGATGTTCGCCAGGCCCTTCAAGGGGAAGGTCCAGGCGAAGATCCAGGAGCGCATGGACAAGTACTTCGCTTGAGGCGTAGCCGCCTACCCCTCGATCCAGAACCCAACGCCTCGCGCCGACACGCGGGGCGTCCTTATGTCATCAGGAGCACCTCGTGCAGCAATCCAATAAGTTGATCCTCGCCGCCGCCACGATGGCCATTCTTTGGCCATCGGCTGCCAGCGCCAAGATCTCGAAGGAGCTGCGCGCGGAGCTCACCGAACACATCGAGCGGCATGACAAGAGCGAGGACGTCGAAGCGCGGCGGGCCTCGATCCTTACCCGCGCGCTACTGGACGGAAAGAAGAGCGTGAAGGCCCTCGAGCCTCTGCTCGAAGACCCCGACGCTCGGATTCGTCTCGCGGCGTCCGTCGCGTTGATAGAGGCAGGCGATCGCAAGGCAGCCTCGAGCCTCTACAAGGAGCTCGACGAGACCACCGACGTCCTCGGGACCCTCCAGAAGACGGTGAGCCTGCTCAAGGACAAGTCCGAGGCGAAGATCATCGAGGGTTACCTCAAGAAGGCCGCTCCCGAGCGCGCGGCGGAGGTCTTCCGCTACCTCGCAGCCCAGGACGGCGCGCTGTTCAAGATCCTGGAGAAGCGCGCGCGCGCCAAGAATAAGGAAGACAGAGCGACCGCTACCCGCGCGCTCGCTTCGATCCCTCGGAAGAGGGCGCTGCCGGTGATCAAGGGGCTCCTCTCGTCCAAGAAGGACAAGAACATGCGGATGGATGGCGTGCAGCTCGCCATCGCGCTGCACCCCTACGATGAAGACTCGGCTGCGTTGGCGACGCTCATCAAGGGAGCGCTGACCGACGCGGATCAGACCGTGGCGCTCGCGGCCGCGCTGGAGCTGACCTCGAGGGACGTCGTCTCCGGTGTACGTGCTCTCACGCGCATCGCAGCGGCTCAGGAGGAGGCGCCCAGGAAGCTCGAGCTTCTCAGGCTCGTCAACCAGGCGGCCGTCCGAGGAGTCGCGATCGACAAGGCGAGCGCCGCGTTGTTCAAGGCTCTCGAGGACAGAGGTGACCTGGCCGTCGAGATCGCTCGCTTGCACGCGCTCTCCGGCGACAACGCGTTGCTCGAGAAGAACGTCGCGCTGTTCACGGACTTCTCCGACTACGAAGGCCGCCTCTTCGCTGCCAGGGTGTTGGGTTACTCTCGCTCCCGCGCCGCCGTCGCCGAGCTCTCCAAGGGTATGTTCGAGGGGAGCCCGCAGATGCGTCGACTCAGCGCCGAAGGGCTCGCCGTCGCGGCGCTGCCCGACGCGCTCCCAGCGCTCAAGAAAGCGCTCCAGCGTGAGCGTGACGAGCAGGTCCTCATGTGGTCGGTCAAGGCGGTCGGGCGCATCAAGTCCGACGAGAGTATGCAGGCGCTGAGGCTGCTGGTGACGCGAGCTAACAAGGACCTCAAGCCGATCCTCATCCAGGCCTTCATCGACCAGGACGATCCCGCAGGTGTCGCGAGCCTGAAGCTCATCAAGCGTGACCTCGACGAGTCGATCCGTTGGTCAGCCTCCCTTGCGATCCTTCGGCTAGACCTCGAGGCAGGGCAGGCCGCGTTGAACGACTTCAGCAAGGGCGCACCCGCTGGATTCATCGTCGACGTCGCCGCGTTGCCCATCGCAGCGAGGAAGAAGGCGCTCGTGGTCATACTGGATCGCAGCTCTCCGAGCTCGAGGGCGTCGGTCCTCTCTCACATGATCAACCGCCCTGGTGTCTACAAGGCCACGCTCAATCAACTCCTCACGTCTCCCAAGACCTCCGAGCAGGAGAGGGCGCGCCTCCTCCACGTCGTGAACAGCCTCAACGGGACAAAGGACTCTTCTGCGATCGCGGGCCTTGCGCGTTCGAAGTCGAACTCGCTCGCTCTTCGACAAGACGCCGCATGGACCCTCGTCCGGTACCCCACGAAGGACATGGAGGCGACGTTGCGTGGTTACCTGGTCGCGGACGAGCCGTCACTTCAGGCGATCGGAATGTACGGGCTCGCGTCACTCAATGACTGATGCCCGCGTGAGACCGCGAGGAACTAATGAGCCCGATGTTCGAGAGAACATCGGGCTCATCTGTGTCTTCGAGTGGATGAGATACGAACGACACGAGTAATACCATGAGACATAATAATTAAGGGACGCATCTCTCGACTATCATATCGACCTCATCGATCATCCATCTTGTCTCCACGAGGAGGAGCATGGCGGGCATCTCGAGATGCCCGCCACCAGGCTCTTGCTAGAAGGAGCCACCGAACGTCACGACACCGCCACCCCTCATTGGGCTCACCCCGACGGTCGTCTGTGAGTCTCGAGACGAGAGGAAGAGCAGGGCGGCGCCGCCAAGGAGACCGGCCGCTCCAACGGAGTAACCGACCATCATCTGTGTGTACGAGCCGTTCATACCCGAGCGAAGCTCGACTACATCGGCCTGTTCACTTTGGAGAACGCTCTCGCGACCCCCGTAGAGGCGTTCGGCCTCTTCTTCCTGAGAGCCGAGTTGGACCTGGCCGAGTACGCCGACGACGACTCCGGCGGCTCCGACACCCAGCGCAGCGTATGCAGGAACAGTGAATGGGCTGCCGCCGCCCGAGACAGCGCCCGGTTCGTCGATGCCTCCATCGAAGCGAACATCCAGTGAGCTCGGCTCTCCACGCTTCAGGACGACCGTGCGTGATTCTTCCTGGCCATCTGTTCGGACCGTCACGACATGCTCACCCAGCGGAAGATCACCGAACTCCTTGGGGGCGACCCCGAGCTGGCGACCGTCGAAGAAGACCTCGGCTTCGCTCGCGCCAGTGATGTTCACCCTGAGCTTCCCGACAGGGCCGTAGAGCATCGAGTCGATGATGGTGGGTACGACCATCTTGAGCCTGTCGATGTCACCCTGAACCGTCTGGTCTTCGATCACGTGCGTGTAGGCGCCCGCGTCCAGGTTGTACATCTTTATGGTGAACAGGTAGATGTTCTCGGAGCGCTGCACCGAGCCGAACACGACCCGGTTGACCGGGAGGACGCCCGAGAGAGTCGGCAGGCACTGCTCGACCCCTTCCGAACATCCGAGGGTGAGGAGCATGTCCGCGAGCGTCACGCTCGCCCCGTCCACGACCTCCATGTCTGAATGGGCCGCGATCCCCCGATTGAGCGACGAGTAGAAGATGTCCATCACCTCGTCGGAGGTGTCGAAGGTGTCGAAGGCGAGCACGTCGATCGTGGCCTTGTCCTGCGCGGCGGCTTCTCCCACGAAGAGTGAGGTCATCGCCGTCAGGGCGAGCAGAGCAGGGCAGATGTGTCGCAGACGCATATGGAATGTCTCGGTGGCTGCTTGGCGCAGACGTCCTCATCGTTCGCGTCGGACGCGGAGTCGAGGCTCGTGATTGACGTGACGTTTGTCTGGATTCAGGCTACCAACGCGGGAGAAAGCGTGTCAATCACGCCCCCCATTCGCGCAGTCTCTTCGAGGGTCAACATGCTCCAGGTCGAAAACGTCTCCAAGTCCTTCTCTGGTCATTACCTCTTCGAGGGAGTCACCTGGAAGGTCGACCCTCGTCGACGCTACGGGCTCGTCGGCCCGAACGGAGTGGGGAAGTCCACCCTCGTCAAGATCATCGCCGGCTTCCTCGAGTCCGACGACGGGCGAGTGACCAGCCCGAAGGGCTACGAGCTCGGCTACCTCCCGCAGGACAGCCACGTGCAGTCGTCGCTCGAACTCGTCGAGTTCGTGAAGGAGGGCGCCAAGAAGATCATGGCCCTTGCCGATGAGCTCGAACGCACGCGCGGAGAGCTCGAGCTCGCCAGCGGCGAGCGGGCCGCGAGCATCAGCGAGCGCTACTCGGAGCTCGAGGCCAAGTTCTCCCAGCGGGGCGGGTACATGCTCGACTCCCGAGTCGAGAACATCCTCCATGGCCTGGGCTTCGCGCCCGAAGACTCAAGCAGGTCGGTAGACGAGTTCTCGGGAGGGTGGAGGATGCGCGCGCTCATCGCGAAGCTTCTCCTGTCCGCGCCCGACCTGCTGTTGCTCGACGAGCCCACGAACCACCTCGACGTGGAGAGCGTGGAGTGGCTCGAGCAATACTTGAGGGAGTACGACGGCGCGGTCGTCATCATCTCCCACGACCGCTACTTCCTGAACACGGTCACGAACGTCATCGCGGAGCTCTCTTCGCACGGCCTACATGAGTACTTCGGCGACTACGACACGTATCTCGCGCAGCGGGCCGAGCGGCTCGACAAGATCAGGTCCTCTGCCGAGCGGCAGCAGAAGGAGATCGCCGAGGTCGAGGACTTCATCGAGAGGTTCCGCTACAAGGCGACGAAGTCGAAGCAGGTCCAGTCACGTATCAAGATGCTCGAGAAGGTCGAACGGGTTGACACCTCGGAGCTCGCCGAGGCGAGGACGATCTCGTTCGCGTTCCCACAGCCCAAGCGCGTCCCCAAGATCGTCGCCGACATCGAGGATGTCTCGAAGTCGTATGGTGACACTCACGTCTTCTCGGATGTCCGGCTCACGCTCCATCGCGGCGAGAAGATCGGACTCGTCGGACCCAACGGCGCGGGCAAGACCACGCTGTTGAAGATGCTCGCGGGGGCGCTCGAGCCCGACTCGGGACAGGTGCGCCTGGGCGCTAACGTGCGCGTGGGTTACTTCGCGCAGCACACCGTCGAACAGCTCGACCTGAGCCGCACGGTGATCGAGGAGGTGCGCGCCGAGTCGACGGATGAGTCCCGAACGGAGCTCCGCAGTATCCTCGGCGCCTTCGGGTTCTCCGGGAGCGACGTCGACAAGAAGATATCAGTGCTGTCGGGTGGTGAGCGCGCGCGCGTGGCGCTCGCGAAGATGCTGCTCCAGCCTTCCGAGTGTCTGCTGCTCGACGAGCCCACGAACCACCTCGACATCGCCTCGAGGGAGATGCTCGAGAACGCCATCAAGGATCACGGTGGCACCGCGTGCATCATCTCCCACGATCGCTACTTCCTGAACGCGACCACGAACCTCATCGCGCACGTTCACGAGGGGAGGGTGGACACCTACGACGGGAACTACGAGTACTTCAAGTATAAGATGAAGGAAGAAGAGGAGGCCAACGCTTCCGCCTCCGTCGAAGTCGTCGATGTCGGGCCCACGAGTTCCAGGAGGGAGCTGCGTAAGCAGCTCGCGTCGCTGCGAATCGAGCGCCAGAAGGCGACGTCGAAGCAGCGCAAGGCAGCGACCAATGCAGAATCCGAAGTTACCCGGCTCGAGAAAGAGAAGTCGAGGCTCGAGGCGATGCTTGCTGATCCGGAGACGTATAACGATCCAGATCGGCTCATCGAAGCGAACAAGGCCTACAAGGCCGTTCGCGTCGAGCTCGAGGACGCCGAGGATGTGTGGATGTTCGCCCAGGAGGAGTTCGACGAGGCCGACTCGAGCTTCGCTGAGCGTGAGCGGACGTTGCGCGGCGAGGAGTGAGCGGGGAGGGGAGAACGTCAGGAGGGCTTGCGACGCTGTCGCTCGAGCTCGACGTACTTTCGGATCGCCTCGCTCGAGATATAGGGTCCCTTGATCCGCCACGTCGGCGTGTTGCACGCGACCGACGCGACGGCCACCTCCACGCCTTCGTGCTTCGTGTCTTCTCCGAAGCCCACGAACCAGGTGTACCCGAGGTATGAGGGTTTCTTGCGCGAGAGCGTCCCGGTCTTACCGCCGGCGACGATGCTGTTAGGGAACTCTCGCCTGTTTTTGAAGTACTTACGCGCGGTCCCGACGGTCGCGGTGCGCTGCATCATGCCCTTCAGCTTGCTCGCGGTGGATGCCTTCATCACGCGTCTGAGCTCTCGAGGTTTCCTCGAGTAGACGACTTCACCGCTCTTCGACTCCACTCGTTCGACGATCATCGGCGCCATCATCACGCCATCGTTGAGGACCGCGGCGCTCATTAGCGCCCCGTGCAGTGGGGAGAGGTAGGTGTGCCAGAAGCCCGCGGCCATCCGAGCGCGCTCGAACTTGTTCTCGATGTGTTCGAACTTGCTCTGGCGCAGGTCGAGTTCGAACGGAATCTCTGCGCCATATCCGAAGCGGCTCGCCCACTGCTCGAGCTGCTCCTGGCTGAGGCGGTGGTATGCGAGCTTGGCGATCAACGAGTTGATCGACCAGGCGACAGCGTCCGAGAGGGTACCGCACCTGCTGTCGAGCCGGCTGCTTCCCTTGATGTTGGTCTCAGTGAGCCGGCTCCGTCCGCCGTGGTAGCAGACCTTCTCGGTCGGAGAGACCCCGGCGGTCTCCATCAGGGCCGCCGCGGTGACGATCTTGAAGACGGAGGCGCTGGGAGCGATTGGGCGCATCGCGGCGTCAGGCATCTTGGGCTCGTCGACGCTGCGACTGACGAGCGCGATCACTCGACCCGTGGATGGTTCGACCACCGCGACGCCGCCATGGGGCACCGCGCCTCGCTTGAACACTCCCTTGAGGTGCTTCTGTAGCTCCGGATCGACGGTGAACGTCACTCGGGCCCCCGTCGAGAGCGTCTGCACGAGGACGTCGCCTTCTCGCTTCGCGCGGTCGAGATCGAGGCCGAGCCGCGACCACTCTATACCCACCCGTGACACATCGACGGGGGAGACGATCGCGGCGGCGGCGAGCGCGCCCGTAGCTTCTCCACCGGGGAGGGCGCTCAGCGCGGCTTCGGATTGTGCGGCGCGCGTCGCGGTGTCATGGGCTTGCGCGACGACGCCGCGGGCGGAGTCGTCGTCGCCAGCGAGCGCGGCTGCGCTGAGCGAAAGGAGCAGGGCGCTCAAGACCGCGCCGGCCACAGCGTATTGCTTCTTCTTGGTCGTATGATGCTGAAGGCGAACGAAAAGTGAGCGATGGTTTCGCCTCATCTTGGGCTCCTGCCGTGGACCTCGTGTCGCGACTGGCCAACTCGTCCGTGAGGTGGCCCGAAACGTCCCGCGGGGACGCGTCTCACAGTGGATCATGTTGTAGAACAACGCGAACGTCAAAATCTTTCCCCAGCGCGGTGAGGCGTCGGGAGAACGACGTTGATGCGTATGTTCGACACCGGTTATGATCATCTCCCGCGCCCATGTGCTTTTTTCACGAGGGCCGGACCATACCCAAGACACGATGAAAAACATGGCAGACGACTCCGCTGAAGTCTTCGAACAGATCCGACAGATGCATGCGACGTTGGATGAGGCGACGTACTACGAGCTCTTGGAGGTCTCGACGGACGCGGACACGAACGCCATCAACTCTGCGTTCCGTAAGATGGCCAAAAAATGGCATGTCGATCGTTATTCGAAGTACGACCTCGGTGATGAAAAGGAGAAGCTCCAGGCGATCTTCTCCAAGCTCAACGAAGCCCAACGCACGCTGGTCAACGCAGAACAGCGCGCCGAATACGACGACGTCCTCGAAAATGGAGAAGACGACGGCACCGACGTCGTCGCGCTGCTCGAGGCAGACAACCTGTACCTTCGTGGCAAGAAGACGTTGAGCCGCGGCGGTTACAAGGGCGCCTACGAAATGTTCCGGGAAGCGAACGAGCTCAACCCGGACGACATCGATATTCGCTGCCACTTGATCTACGCCGAGTACCTGTTGATCGCGAAGGACGACACAGGTACTCCGCTCGACCGATCACGCGCCGAGGAGATCCTCAAGGAGCTCGACGACGTGAACGAAGAAATCAAGAAGCGTGAGTCCGACTGGCTACACGTGTTCGTCGGCGTCGTTCAACTGGGGCTCGGGAGGAACAACCGCGCGAAGTCCCATTTCAGCGAAGCGCTCATGTACAACCCGAAGAACAAGGAAGCGCAGCGTCACAAGCGTTTGCTGGAGATGAGAAAGGAGCGCGGCGAGGCCAAGGGATTCTTCGGAAAGCTCCTGGAAAAACTCGGCGTCTCGAGCTGACGTCCGCACATAGTGACGCGCAAGGCTCAAAAAAGAGCTGAGACGGAGAGTTTTTCGGACCAGGTCAGTTCCTCATTGAACATGGGGAACGACCTGGTCACTTTTTACGTTTCATTTCAATGACTTATGCAGGGGGTGCGGGTTGAATGGGGGCGCGAGGAGGCTTGCGAGGGGCAAGGAAACCCGACAGGACTGACGTCTGATAATGTATATTATGTTAACTTATTGCTGTGAATCTCCTGGCGTTGGATGTGAACCCTCCGAATACCCTCGGCCCGTCGTCTGCGAGACGCCCCGCCGTCTCCAACACCAGGTCTGGAGGCTTCGCCGAGGAACAGGTGTTCCTGAAAAACCCGCGACTCACCATCAGACTGGTCGGACTGAATGTCGTGGAGCGGCCCGGTCAAACATGTTGCGACCTGGCCGATCAGGATGGCCCGTCTCACCCGGCCGACCTTGCCGACGCGGCTTGGCCTCCCTTGACTTGACCTGACTGGCCCCGCCCCATCGGCTCCGCTCCACAAGATACGAAAAGAGCCGAACGCCCACTCGTGGGGGCGTTCGGCTCTCTCAGTTCCAGAACCCAGTCGAGTCGAACTCGATGGGTCATCCTGCCTCAGGACCCTTCGTACATCTCGAGTCGGTCGCCGACGAAGATCTCTCGCTTGGAGTCGATCACGATGGCGGTCGAGTAATGCTCTCGAACGTCGATGAGCATCAGCTGACCGACCAGCGTGAACGGGATCTGATCGTCAGAGGATTCCTCCTGGGGTCGGAGGCCCTCATCCCGCTGGTACGCGAAGAAGCGGTACCCAGGTCGCATCCCATCCTCGGCGCCCTTGTTCACCATGGTGTACTGGTGCTCACCGATGACGGTGATCGGGTTGATGACGTCGATGATCGAGGCGACCATGTTGCGGTCGGCCTTCGTCGGGCTGATCTGCTTGAGCTGCTGCTCATAGGGGATGAGCAAGTCGCCTCGCTCGATCTCACGCCATGACTGAGTGATCTCAGCCACGTCGAGGTACTTGTCCTTGATCTCGGTCACTCGGAGAGTGCCGAGCATCAGGTACTTGTGGCCGAGGACGCTCTCGTCTTCATCATCGTCTTTGACCGTCCCGACGGGACGAACGATGGCGAACCGATCGCCGACCTTGACCTCTTCCTCGGGGTTCTCGAGCGCGGTGAGTTCGGAGTCGTCCTTTCCGTCTCGCTCCTTGTCGGTGTAGCCGTCGCTACCGAACCCGATCCAGGCGATGTCGAGCTCCGCCAGCATGTTCGCTTGCTTCGGAGACGCGACGATGCGCCCGACGTACGGGACCTTCTCGTCGGTGATGAAGCCGACCGTCGACACGAACAGGTCCGACTTGACCTGCTTGGACTGACGGATCCTCGTCGGGGCAGCGCCCTTCGGGGACGAGACCGCGTCCTTCAAGTAGACGATGTCACCGGGGTAGATCCAGTGAGGGTTCGTGATGTGAGGGTTGAAGCCCCAAAGTCTGGGCCACTCGTAGTTGTCGCTGAGGTACTGAGCAGCGAGGTCGTAGAGCGTGTCGCCCTTTTCGACGACGTGGTAGTCCGGCTGGCGACGCAGGACGTTGACCTCCTGAGCCTGGGCGCCGAAGGCGGTACCAAAGGTAATGAGCGCTGCGAGTGCGCCGAGCGACATCTTCTTCTTGCGGGTGAGTCGTTGCATCGTGGTTCGAGGCCTCATGTCGTTGCGTATGGGGGAGGTCGCAGACGCGACACGTATTCAGCGGCTCTCGAGCTTCTTGAGCCCGAGGCGCCCCGCGTTGGTCATGGGGTAGCGCTCAGAGAGCTTCCGCAGTACGTCATTGGAGCGATCGGTCTGACCCGTCCGATCCAACGCGAGCGACATCTTGAGCATGGCGTCGGGGACCTTGTTGCCCTCGGGCTGCTCGTTCATGACCCGCTCGAAGTGTGAGACTGCCTGGTCGAAGTGCCCAAGACCATAGTGACACTCTCCAATCCAGTAGAGCGCGTTGTCGACGTAGTCGGCCTTGGGGCCGCCGTCCAGGAACACTTCGAAGCCCTTGAGAGCTCGGGCGAAGCGCCCTGCCCTGTAGTCGGCGAGCGCCTGCTTGTAGCCAGCGAGTCCAGACTTGGAGGGCTTGTAGTCGTCGGCGGTGTCGCTCGGCGTCGGGGCGGGCGCGGCTGCGGCCACCGAGGGCTTGCTCGAGCGAGAGGTCGCGAGTCGTTCGTTGGTCACGCTGGGCTGAGCCTTGCCGGAGCCCCTGCTCGAGGCAGCGGGAGTCGGCGCGGGGTCGTCACCGAAGTACTCTCGGTACTCCTTCTGTGTGATGACCACGTGCTCCTGCTCCTGGTCGTCCCGTGTGTTGGGACTCACCGGAGCGGATTCGTAGCCCTCGTCTACCGGGGGCTGGTCGTACTGGCTGTCGTTGGCGCCGCCTCCGAGCCGGATGCGCTTGACGGCCCTCTTGGGCTGAGGCCTGCGGTACTCGTCACGCTGGTTGGGGCGGTAGTAGGTCTCGGGCGCCTGGTCGGGAGCCTGGGGCTTGTACGCAACGGCCGGGTTGTTCATGTACCCGCGGCGCTGGAGTGCGATGCGGTGTGACTCGACGCGGTCGTTGAGCAGGAAGAGAGAGTCTTCCATCTCTTCGAGCCTCACCGTGAGGCGACCATTCGTCCGCTCGACGTCTTCGACGCGCGACATGAGTGAGTCGACGGCTGCGTCCCGCTTGGCCATGGACACCGTGTCCGTGGCGCATGCAGGTCCGAACGCGGCGGTGGCGAACACAGCGGCTATGAGTTGTTTCTTCTTGAATTGCACGGGCCGGACCTCCATGGAGCGTGGCGCGCTACGCTTTGATGCTGTGACATATGTTCACAGCACGGAGGTCGAGCCGCAAGTTTTCGCATCAACTAAACTGCGCGTTGGGCTCCGCGACCTCAGCGCCGGTACTTTTCGGGGAGCGCTTTGAGCTCGATCCCCATGTTCCTGCAGGTGAAGAGAAAGACCTCCAGCTCGGTCTCTCCGAGGAACTGAGAAGGCAGACCTCTTTGAATGTCTGCCCAGCTTAGATTGCCTTGCTCGACGCCCAACCTCAAGAGCTCACGCTTGCGACCGTGAAAGTCGGTCTCTTCAGGGTTCGAGAATTCGTCTTCGCTCATGACGACACACCGCCTATTGCACGCTCTGGTATGCATCGGAGTCACCGATGCGTGAGACCCAAAGACTAAACACCAGCGGTGCCGGAGCCACGTCACCGGACCTGTGACTCATCCCTCGAGCGTGTCAACAGCGACTCTGCGGTGAGCCCGAGCTCTGAGTACAACTCTCCCACGAGGTATAGGGATCCGCACACCGCCACACGCGAAACTGAAGAAGGCAAGGCGTCGAGCGCGGCGGAGAGCCTCGCGATAGCTCCACCCGGCCCGAGCGCGCCGGTGAGTTGTTCGGCGCTTGCTGCGCGCGCGTTCTGAATGAGCACTCCTGTGATGGGCACGTCGTGCGTCTCCCTCAAGGCCGAGACCATATCGGACAGAGGTTTGTCCGACATGGCACCGAACAGGATGTGTTCGGGCCGGTGCGGAGCGAGCCACGCGTTGAACGCGCGGACACCGTCCATATTGTGGGCACCGTCGATGAAGAGCTCCAGCGCCCTCCCCTCGCGGGTCACGCTCTTCGTCTCGAACCTACCGGGCCAGCGCGCGGCATCGAGCCCCCGAGCGAGCGCATCATCCGAGAGGTCTTCGCCGAGGAGGAGCCGAGCAGCGGCGCTCGCTGTGCGTGCGTGGCCACGTTGGACGGGCGCTCGGCGCGAGATGGCCTCGAGGACGGCGACCGAGAAGTCGCCCTGCCCCGCCTCCGAATCTACGAGCTCCGCGCCAACGCTCGATGCGGCGATGGTCAACGCGTCGGCGGCGCCATCGTGTTCTTGCCGCCCGCACACCACGGCGATGCCTTGCCTCATGATCCCAGCCTTCTCACGCGCGATTTGCTGGATCGTGTCACCGAGGTAGCGCTGATGATCGAAGCCGAGCGTCGTGATGACGCTCAGGTTCGGCTCCATGGCATTCGTCGCGTCGAGCCGGCCGCCGAGGCCCACCTCGTAGACCGCGACGTCGACCTCGGCCCATTCGAACAACGAACACGCGATGAGCGTGGTCAGCTCGAAGTACGTCAACCTGGGCGTGCCGGATTCCTCGGGCGGGTCAGCGTAACGCACGAGGATATCCGAGGCGCGTTCGCGCACGAGCTCACGCACCGCAGGGACTCCGTCGATGCGAAAGCGCTCGTTGAAGTCGATGAGGTGTGGGCTGGTGTAGAGCCCCACACGGAGACCGTGCTCGGTGAGGATCGAAGATAGCATGGACGCGGTGGTGCCCTTACCGTTCGTCCCTGCGATGAGGACGACTCGATGAGAAACGCGAGAGAGGCGCTCCAAACGGAGCGCCTCTCTCATGTTGTCCAGTCCGAGCTTGATGGCGAACTGATTCTGGGAGAAGAGGCGCTCCTTGAGCGCGTCCCAGTCAGGAGCCGGAGGAGCGAAACTCAAAGCGGTCGCCGAGTTCGAGGAATCGGAGGTAACGATCGATGGCGCCGTCGTCGAGGATACGGAAGGAGCCGTTGCGCTCGACGGTGATGAGCTCGTCCCGGATGAACTCGTTGAGGATATTCTTGATCTCGCCGAGCTCTATCGAGAGGACGTCGGGGAGGTTGTCAGGGATCGACACGGCCTGCTCGAGCCCATGCTCTGCGAAGCCCTTGGAGTTGTAGACCTCCGAGCGCAGCTGATGGAGGACCCTCGCCTTCGTCGTGCGCAGAGACATGTTCGAGATGCGGAACTGAGCTCGGGTCAGCCGCTGGCTGATCTTCTTGAGCATGCGGACGGCGATCTCGGCCTCCGACTTGAGCATGTTCTCGAACTGAGCGGCGTCGATCTGGATGACCGTCGCCTTCGTCAGCGCGGTCGCAGTGACCGGGCGGAGCTGATCGTTGACCAGTGAGATCTCCCCACAGAATTCACCGGGGCCGAGATCCTCGACGACGACCTCGGAGTCATGCACCTTCTTGGAGAGGCGCACGCGGCCTTTCTTGATCACGTACATGCGATCGCCGGCCTCGCCCTCGCGAAACAGGACGGTGCCAGGGGTGCACTCACGATCCGCACCTTCGTTCTTCTTCTTGGTTGCCAAGGTCGCACCTTCAAGGGGTCAGAATCCAGGAGGCGAGAGGACACCTCGCGCCTCGAGCTCATGTAGAGTCTTGATGGTGGTACCATACTCTCGGCCCTCAGGGCGCGCAAGGTGGAGCAGGAGGTGGTCTCGGAGCAACGAGAGGTCCTCGATGACGTCGACGTCGTACCAGAAATCGAACACACGAGTCGGCGAATCACCTGCTGATTCCAGGGTCGCGCCCAGGGTGCGGACCGAGGACCACACGCCATGCCCGAACAGCTCGGGGCGGTGGGCGTTGGTGGCCAGGAGGACGTAGCCGCCGTCTCCGCTCGGGACGATCGCGACGTCGTGCTCGCCGTCGCCCTCCTCCCCTGCTGGAGTCCTGAGTGTTCGCCACGCTTCCGAGACGTGACGCGCCGAGAGTGTGGGGGCGTCCGAGCCGATGAGCGCGACGCGCTCCGCGCCGAGTTCCTCGAACGCCCACGACGACGCGGCCGCGA
>CAJXPN010000010.1 GCA_913058025.1 uncultured Myxococcales bacterium
TGCCTGTCTCGTGGGCTCGGAGATGTGTATAAGAGACAGCCCTGAGTACCGTGTGCCAGCGGAGCCGACCGCAAGGGCTCGCCAGAACTCCCACCGAAGAGAGAGCACATGTCGTTCCTCGAAGAGATGCTGGGCCTGAAGTCCCACAGCCCCCTGCGCGACGGGGACCTCCTCGTCGCGCTCACCATCGCCGGCAGCGACTCCAGCGGCGGCGCGGGCATCCAGGCAGACCTCAAGGCCTTCGCGGCGCAGCGCGTCCACGGCGCGAGCGCGCTCACGCTCGTCACGGCGCAGAACACCAAGGGCGTCTCGGCCGTTCACGTGTTGCCGCCTCACCTGACGCGACAGCAGGTCCTCTCCGTGAAGCACGACCTCGAGCCGGCGGCCGCGAAGGTCGGCGCGCTGGGCTCCGAGGAGATGATCCGCTCGGTCCGGGAGCTCTTGGACGAGCACCCGTTCGAGCGCCTCGTCGTCGACCCGGTGATGATCTCGAAGCACGGCGACCCGCTGCTGCCCGAGCCCGCGCAGCGCGCGCTGCGCGACTACATGCTCGAGCCCGCGCTGCTCATCACGCCCAACCGGTACGAGGCCGAGGCGATGACGGGCCGCTCGGTCGGTGACCTCGCGAGCATGAAGGACGCGGCGAAGCGGCTGTTCGACCACGGCCCGACCTACGTCCTCATCAAGGGGCCCCACCTGGGGTCGATCGTGCGCGACATCGTCTACGACGGCACGGGCTTCGTGGAGTTCGGCGCCGACCGCGTCGACTCTCGCCGCGTCCACGGCTCCGGGTGCGTGTTCTCGGCGACCATCACCGCGCGCCTGGCGCTCGGCGACGACATCCTCGACGCCATCGACCTCGCGCGCCGCTTCATCTCCGAGGCGATCGAGCACGCCCCCAAGATCGGCCAGGGCGTCTCGCCCGTGCACGCGCTCCACGCGCTGTGGGGGCCTCCGTCGTGAGGCCGCTCACGCTCGGTGACGTCGTGTCCGCCACGCGCGGTGAGCTGCTGCGCGGCGACCTGGGGCGCGCCATCGCGCGGGTCTGCACCGACACGCGCGACCCGCTCCTCCCTGACGCCCTGTTCGTGCCGCTGAGCGGTCCGAACTTCGACGGCCACGACCACCTCGGCGCGGCGGCCACGCTCGGCGCGGGCGCGGCGCTCGTCGCCCGAAGCCACGGCGTAGCCGACGTGCCGGCTGGCATCGCCCACGTCGTGGTGGTCGACGACACGCTCGACGCGCTCCAGGCCATCGCCTCAGCCTGGCGAGACCGCTTCGTCGGCGAGGTCGTAGGCGTCACCGGGTCCAATGGGAAGACCGTCGTCAAGGACATGCTCGCTGCGATCCTCGCGCGTGAGCACACCGCGTGGCGCTCCCCGGGGTCGTTCAACTCCCAGGTCGGCGTCGCGCTCTCGCTGCTCGGGCTGCGCCCCGAGCACGACGTCGCCGTCATCGAGGCGGGCATCAGCAAGCCCGGCGAGATGGCCAGGCTCGAGCGGATGGTCCGCCCGACGCTCGGCGTCCTCACGCACATCGGCCACGCGCACGCCGCGCACCTCCACACGCTCGAGACGACGTACGCCGAAAAGCTCAACCTCTTCAGAAGCATACCCGATCACGTCATCTACCCTGGCGCCGGTGAGGTCTTCGAGGTGACCGGCCTCTCGGATCAGGCGACGCCCTTCTGGGTGCTCGACGAGGACGACGGGAGGGCGGGCGTCGTCCTGCACGACGTGGAGTCCGACGCGCGCGGAGGGTGGAGCTTCGCGCTGCGGTTGCAGGACGGCGAGTCGCTCGACGCGAGGATCGACGCGCCCGCGCGCCACGACCTGTCGAACGCGGCGGCCGCCGCCGCCGCCGCCCGCGCGCTGGGTTCCTCGACCAGCTCCATCCGAGACGGCCTCGCCTCCTACGCGCCGCGCGCCTCCCGCCTCGAGCTGCACACGACGCCCGGGGGCGTCACGCTCATCAACGACTCGTACTCGGCCGACCCGACCTCGGCGGTCGCCGCGCTCGAGACGCTGCGGCGCCAGGCCCCGAACGCCAGGCGAGTCGCGATCCTGGGGGACATGCTCGACCTGGGCGCGCTCGCCCCGGGCGCGCACCGCGAGCTCGGCACACAGGCCGCGCGCGCGGGAGTCTCGCTGCTCATCACCACCGGGGAGCACAGAGACGTCGTCGCCGGCGCCGCGCTCGAGGCGGGGGTCGCGCGCGCGCTCTCCGTCGAGGACGAGGACGAGCTCCACGCGCTGCTCGGTCGCGAGCTGCGAGACGGCGACGTCGTCCTGCTCAAGGCGTCGGGCGCCGTGGGCCTCGACCGCGCGGCGACCCGGCTGCTGGAATCACTCGGCCCCGCGCGCCTCGAGATCGACCTGGACGCCGTCCGTCACAACTACCACGCGCTCCGCCGCCACCTCGGCCGGGGCACGCGCGTCATGGCCGTCGTCAAATCCTACGGCTACGGGAACGACGCGACGCGCGTCTCCCGCGCGCTCGTGCGGGAGGGCGTCGACGCGCTCGCGGTGGCCTACGCCGACGAGGGCGTCGCGCTCCGACGCGCCGGGCTCACGCTCCCCATCCTCGTGACCAACGCGCTCGCCCACGAGTCGGACAAGCTCGTGCGCCACGACCTCACGCCGCTGCTGTCGTCGTTTCACTTCGCGCGCGCGCTCGCGCGTGAGGCGACCGCGCGCGGGATCGTGTCCCGCGTCCACGTCGAGGTCGACACGGGGATGAGGCGCGCCGGGTTCACGCTCGAGCAGCTCGGAGAGCTGCTCTCGTGGCTCGAGGTCACGCCGAGCGTCCAGGTCGGCGGCGTGATGACGCACTTCGCCGGCGCCGACGAGGCCCGCCACGACGACTACACCGGCGCGCAGCTCTCCACGTTCCACGCCGCGCTCGAGCGCTTCCGCGGCGCCGGCGTCGACCCCGGCGTCGTCCACGCCGCGAACACCTCGGCGGCGTGGCGGCTCCCGGAGGCCGCGTTCGACATGGTCCGGCTCGGGCTCGGGCTCTACGGCGTCCAGCCGAGCGACGACGTCGCGCGGCACGCCTCGGACACCCGCCCCGCGCTCAAGTTCTCGACGAAGGTCGTCGACGTGAGGCCCATATCAAAAGGAAAGTCAGTAGGTTATGGCCTCACATGGCGCGCACCCAGGGACGGCGTGCTCGCAACCATCGCCGCCGGATACAACGACGGCTTCCCGAGGTTCATGTCCAACGGCGGCGAGGTGCTGATAGGCGGGCGCAGGTGCCCTGTGGTCGGGAACGTGTGCATGGACGTGGCCGTGGTCGACGTCACGGACCTCACCCCCCTCCCCTCTCCCGGGGACGAGGTCGTCCTCTTCGGAGGCCAGGGCGACGAGACCCTGACCGTCGACGCGATCGCGGCCCGTGGAGGCACCATCAGCTACGAGATCCTGTGCAACGTGTCGCCGCGCGTGCGCAGGATATTCCTGCGCGGGACATAGCGAAGATCCGTTTCGGATACGGGCTGCGTTGAGCGGCCGGGGGTTCGAGGCTGGGCTGCCCGGCGCGAGTGCATGACGCTGGCTCACATGGAAGAGCGGTGCCTGGCGAGCGCCTCGCGTGTCGAGCCGGACGTGTGCCTTCGCGCGGTTTGACAATCACCTGTGGCTGCACCACATTCGCACTCGAACTCCTCATGGAATCACTGCGCGCGATGGCGCGAACAGGCCCTAACACGAAGGTCAAGGCACATGGATCTCTCCAAACTCATCGACCAGTACCACGACAAGGACACGCTCGCGGACCTCGACGCCAGCGAGACGCAGGTCTTCGTCGACCTCCTGATCCTGACGATCCTCATCGACGGAGAGATCACCGAGGACGAGCTCGAGGGCCTCGCGACGCAGTGGTCGCAGCTCCCCTTCGCAGGCGACTCCCACCTCGAGGACCTCGTGGGCGAGCAGGGCTTCGAGACGCGTGAGTGGCTCGAGAAGAACATCGACGACAAGTCGGCGATCCACGATTTCATCGTCGCGAAGGCCGAGAAGCTCGAGCGCGACGAGGTCAAGCTCGCCGCGCTGCGCATGGTCGCCGTGGTCGCGCTGGCCGACGGCGTCGACGCCGCGGAGGAGAACCTCGCGCACGCGTTCGGTCGCGCGCTGGGTTACACCGACGAGGAGGTCTCGTCGATCGTCGAGGACGTCCTCTCGACCGACGGCTCGCTCGAAGAGGACAGCTGAGCTCAGGCTTCCTTGCGGAGCCTGGCCACGTTCTCGATGTGGTAGGTGTGCGGGAACATGTCGACGGGCTGGATCCGCTCGCAGACGTACCCGCCTTCGCCCGTCAGCTCCGCCAAGTCCCTGGCGAGCGTCTCCGGGTTGCACGACACGTAGACGACGCGAGGTGCGCCGATGGCGATGATGCGCTCACGCGCGGACGCCGAGAGCCCGGCGCGTGGTGGGTCGACCACCACGACGTCGGGTTCACCGAACGCCTCGACGAACTCGGGTGACCCGAGCACCTCGCCCACGTCTCCTGCCCAGAAGCGCGCCGACGTGATTCCGTTGCGCGTGGCGTTCGCGCGCGCGTCCTCCACGGCCGACGCGTTGAGCTCGATGCCGGCGACGCGTTCGGCCCAGGGCGACATGCACAACCCGATGGTGCCGGTGCCGCAGTAGAGGTCGAGGACGGACGAGGCGGCGTCGGTCTGGAGGCCGGTCGCGTCGAGCGCCTCGGCGTAGAGGACCTCGGCCTGGAGCGTGTTCGGCTGGAAGAACGCGCTCGGGCTGATCTCGAAGAGCAGGCGCTGGTCGCCGGGGAGGTGCATCTCCTCACGCAATGCCGCCTCTCCCCAGAGGTGGTGCTCGATCATGCGGGTGGGCTCGCCACGGCGCGCGTGGTGCTGGACCCAGTAGACCGAGGTCACGTCGACGGCGGAGGCCTCGATTCGGGCGAGGAACGACGCGGCGACGTCGGCCGGGTCGAGCTCCTCGCCGGTGGAGCGCTGGGCGATCTCGGCCGAGGTCGTCGTGAGGATGACCATGCGCTCTCCCGTGCGCTTGCCCTCGCGCACGGTGAACGTGGAGAGGAAGCCGAAGCCTTCGCGGGGCGCCCAGGGGCGGAGCTGCTCGTCGCGCGCCCACGCCTGTATCTCGCGCACGAGCTGGGCGGACCCTTCGGACTCGAGCATGCATTCGCTCAGGCCGAGGACATCGTAGCGGTAGCCGCTCGGGTGCATCCCGACGGTGATGGGGCCGTCCTTGACCTCGTTGCCGAAGCTGAACTCCATCTTGTTGCGGTAGAACCAGGGGGCGTCGCAGCCGATGACGGGCCAGACGAGGCCAGGGTCCAGCCCCGCGGCCAGGACGTACCGTTTGACCGCCTGCTCCTTCACGAGGAGCTGGTGGCGGTAGTCGAGGGACTGGAGGACGCAGCCGCCGCAGCCCTTGCCCGGCTCGTGCTTGAAGCCGAAGTGTGAGCACCTGGGCTCGATACGCATCGGAGACTGCTCGAGGATCTCGGAGACGCGGCACGTCAGCTGCCTGCGATGCTTCGACTCGAGCGTGGCGATGACGCGGTCACCGGGGAGCGCCTTTCGCACGTGGAGGGTGTAGCGCTTGGGCTCCTTCTGGGGGCCGACGAGCGCCTCGAACGTGGCGACGCCGACTCCCTTTGTGCCGAGCCTCTCGATCTCGACCTCGAACGACTCACCCTTCTTCGGGCCGTGCGGCAGCTCGATCGTCATCACTCCTCCTCGGAGGTGTCTTCGTCCAGGGCGCCAGTGCCCAGGAAGCTCACGGGGTCTCCGAAAGGGACTCCAGGCGTGAGATCTTCCACAGGCGCGGATCCAGTGACCATGGGACCACTGATCATTTGCGCAGATTCATCCACAGGGTTTTCCACGGCTCCGCGCTCGGTGACCTCGCCGCCGTCGACGTCGAAGACCTTGAGGTCTTCGTCGAGCAGGATGTAGTCGCGGTGCGTGGTGGTGATGAAGACCTGGCCCTCGTCGCGCCCCCGGAGGAAGTCGAAGAGGAAGCGGTTACGCTCGCGGTCGAGCTCGCTGGAGACGTCGTCGAGGAGGAGGATGGGCGCGAAGTGGTAGCGCTCCTCGAGGTAGGTGATCTCCCCGATCTTCATGGCGAGGACGAACGCGCGGTGCTGGCCCTGGCTGGCGAACTCTCGGACGTCGAGGGAGTTCAGGGTCGCGCGGAGGTCGTCGCGGTGGGGACCGACGACGGTGTGGCCGCGGTCGCGCTCCTCGCCGGCGGTCTGAGAGAGCCTGGTCGCGAGGGCGCGCTCGATCTCGAACCTGTCGGCGCGCCACGACTCGAGGTCGGGCTGAGTGTCGAGCCAGCGGACCTGGTAGGTCAGCTCGGCGACGAAGCTCGTGTCGAAGATCTCACCGAAGGTCCGCTCGAGGACGGGCTGGAAGTGGTCGAGGAAGTCGAGCCGACGAGCGACGAGGTCGGCGCCGGCCTGTATGAGCTGCTCGTCGTAGACGGAGAGGAGGGTGCGGTCGAGGGAGGGGGCCTTGAGCAGCGCGTTGCGCTGGGCGAGGATGTCCTCGTAGCCGGCGACCTCGGTGGCGTAGGCGGGGTGTGCGTTGAAGATCGCGCGGTCGATGAAGCGGCGGCGCTCACCGGGGGAGCCCTTGAGCAGCGAGATGTCCTCGGGGCCGAACATGACGACGTTGAGGGTGCCGAAGAAGTCGGTGAGGTTCCTGACCGGGTTGTTGTTCAGGAAGATCTTCTTGCCGCGCTCGTGGATCTCGATCTTGACGATGCGCTCGGACCCGCCGCGGTCGACGCCGGCCTCGAGGACGGCCTGCTTCTGGTCGAAGCGGACGAGCGTGGCGTTGGTCTGGGGTCGGAAGGACTTGACCGCGCCGAGCAGGTAGATCGCCTCGAGAAGGTTCGTCTTCCCCTGGCCGTTGTGGCCGGTGAAGACGTTGAACCGCTCATGAGGTTCGAGCGTGGCGGATTCGATGTTGCGGAAGTCGCGCAGCCGCAGCGCCTTGAGAAGCATACAGACTCAGTTCAGGCGCATCGGCATCACGACGAAGAGGACCTCGTCGCGCGTCATGTCACGCACGAGCGTGGGGGAGAGGGTGTCGATGATCTCGACGGAGACGTCCTCGCCGTCGATCACGCCGAGCACGTCGAGCAGGTACTTGTAGTTGTAACCAGCCTTGACCTGAGGGCCGACGTACTCGACGGGGACGACCTTCTTGCCCTCGCCCTTGTCGGGATCTGAGGCGTAGAGCTCGAGGCCCTCGTCTGAGAGCGCGAGCCGGACGTTGTGGGTCTTGGGGCTGGCGAACAGGCTGACGAAGCGCAGGGACTGAATGAGGGCGTCTCGTGGGACGACCGCCTTGTTCTCGGACTCCTTGGGGAGCACCTGAGTGAAGTCGGGGAACGTGCCCTCGATGAGACGGACGGAGAGGCTCATCGGTCCGGACTTGAAGACGATGGAGTTCTCGACGATGCCGAACGAGAGATCCTCGGACTTGGAGTCGACGGTGCGCTTGATCTCGGAGAGGCCCTTTCGCGGGACGATGAGTCCGTCGCGCAGCGAAGGGGGGACGTCGGCGTCGGCGTCGAAGCCCTCGGGAGAGATCTCGATCTTGGAGAGGCGGTGTCCGTCGGTGGAGACCATGAGGAAGGTGTTCTGTTCGGTGACCTTGAAGAAGGCGCCGGTGAGGTTGGCGCGGGCGTCGTCGGTCGAGATGGAGAAGATGGTCTTCTCGATCATGTCGAGGAGTCGCTTGGTCCCGATGGGGTACATCGTCGCGTTGGACGTGTCCTGAATCTGGGGGAAGTCGTCGGGGTGCGTGCCGACGATGCGGCAGTTGACCGCGCCGGCCTTGACGGTCGCCCAGTGGTTGTCCTCGGTCTCGAGCTCGAGCTCGTCGGACTCGAGGTTCTTGACGACGTCGAAGAGGTACTTGGCCTGGAGGGTCACCCTGCCGGGCTCGATGACCTCGCAGTCACACGACGTGGTGACGGAGGTGTCGAGGTCCGTGGCGTGGAGGGTGAGCTTTCCGTCGGCGGCTTCGAGGAGCGCGCTGGACAGGATGGCCAGAGTGGAGCGTTGGCTGACGACGCCCTGGAGCTTGAAGAGCTCGTCGGTGAAATCCTGTCTCGAAATACGAATCTTCATGGCGCCTACCTTCTCCGACTTCAAAGCCTCTTCGGGCTGATTCGGGGGTCGTTGAATGTGCCGTTCGGGGACCCTCCTTCAGCCCGACCAATCCACCACAGGCATGGGACGAATTCAAGAGCAAACGTTGGGCGCCACATGTGTCCAACGCGTGATTTCGTGCGGATCTCCTCGCCTTTTCGTCGCAATACGATCCACAGGCTGTGGTCAAATCTGTGGAGCGTTCGGGCGCTCTTCCTGTCACTGACCGCAAGTCATCTATTAAGTGACCCTCGGTCATGAATGAGCGTGTGCGTAGGTCCTAATACTCAAGAACAAGTTCTTTTATTATTTAGATCTAGTAGTAGTAAGTAGGGCCTGTGGAAATGTGGAAAGTCCTGTGGTCTGCTTTTAAACCATGGACTTAACCTCCCACAGGAGGGGGTGGAAACCTCTGTGTTCAACCCTGTGTGCTCTTTGGCGAGTGCCAGGAGGCGAGTTTCCCCCAGCCCGAGGCACAGGAGGTTCACACAGTAAACCACAGGTTAGTCACATCCTGTGATTGATCCCTTGGCGATCGAAATCGTGTCGGGGAGGGTTCAGCAGGCATCGTTGGGTGGGGTCAGTTGT
Source organism: uncultured Myxococcales bacterium (assembly GCA_913058025.1). Taxonomy (GTDB): domain Bacteria; phylum Myxococcota_A; class Bradymonadia; order Bradymonadales; family Bradymonadaceae; genus CAJXPN01. Next base: position 8,743 of record CAJXPN010000010.1, read on the forward strand.
ACCCGGTTGCCTGGGTCCCGCGGACCGCTGGGGTCTCCTGGCGGAAACGACGAGGGTTGTCGTCGATTTGTCTGCGTGCCTTCGACCAGGGCCCTTCAGGGGGGCTCTCGGGGTCTTTTCGATCGACTGGCGATCCAGTCGGCGACTCGAGGGGTGATCCCTGGTGATCGCACGCGGACGCGTCCGCTGACCGCGAGTGGCTCGGTTATGTGTCTCGCGCATGGTGGCCGCGCGCCGCGCATGTGAGAGGGGTGGCGCCGCCGCGTGGTGCGGAGGCGCGCTTCTTTTAACGACTGTTGGTCTGGGGCCCCTCGTGGGGGCTCGTTCTCAGGGGCCCGCTGCTGCGTTCGAGCGGGGCGGTGAATACACAAGGTCCTGTTTCGAGCTCGGGGCGCTCTCGGCCGAAACAACGGCGTCGAACGTCCTGGGCACTCTCGCCTCGTTCCCTGAGGGGCTCGGTGGCACATCGGGCCTCGTCCAGAATCCTGGACGCGCTCCCGGGGTCACTCGGACGGACTCCCTGTCCATCCTCGAGCGCGTCGGTCGGCTCGGACACGAACCGTCGACGCCCTCTGAACGTAGATCGCGAACCCCCCAACACCAAGAAAAAAAGCGCCTCAATTTGAGGCGCAAATCCGCATGAATACTGGGCTTGACGACTGTTCAGTCGATCGCTCGTGATCCCCCCCTCGGGGGCGCTCTGTGATCTCCTGTCACCGTGTTGACTCAAAGGTCATGTAGGGGTGTCTGGACCCTGTTGGGCCGGCTGATCGGGGCCCGGGGTCGCGTCGCTGCTCCAGCCAAAGAACGGCTTCGCCATCGAGATGGCCTTCTCGACGTCCACGTCGAACGAGTCACGCGAGTGCTGCACGAGCGCGAGCACCAGGTACGAGCCGAAGAAGAGCCAGGCGGCCGACTCGATGTTCAGGCCGCTCTGCACGAAGCCCACCCGCTGCCACTCCTCGAGCTTGTGCGTGAGCAGCCCGATGGCGCGTCGCTGGTGCGGGAGGTAGACCTCCCTGATGTCCTCCTGGTCGAGCTCCGAGAGCACCAGAAAGAACATGCGCGCGAAGTGGTCGCTCTCCTTGAGCATGCCCACGTAGAACTCGAAGCAGGCCTGCACGGTCGCCTGAGGGTCCCCCTCGTGCTCCTCGATCGTCCGCTCCAGCCCCCGGACGATCCGCCCGGACGTGTGGTCGATCGTCTCGAGAAACAGCGCCCGCTTGCTCCCGAAGTAGCGGTAGATGAGCGCCTCCGTCACGCCCGCCGACTCCGCCAACGCCTTGGTCGTCGCGCCGTGGTAGGTGTGCGCGGCGAACACGGGTATCGAGCTGGCGAGGATCTGCTTCTTGCGCTCGGTCGCCGGCATCCTCTTCGTTCCCATCTCGTGCTCCTGCGGTCTCGGTCGGGTGGGCGCCTCGTACGGACCGTTTGCGCCATGACGCGGTGCGTCATGGCGCCATTCGACACGCTCGCGGGCCCTCCGTCAAGGCCGCGCCCCTTCCCGCGCTTTCCCTCGTACGCGCGCGCGTGCTAAAGCGATCAGGAGACTTGATCACGACCACATCGCGAGTTCATATGAGCAACCGCACCCCCCAGACTCGACGCGAAAAGCGCCGAGAGGACCGCCGGGACACGATCAAGCAGGCCGCCATCGAGGTCTTCTCGAGCAAGGGCTACCACGGCGCCAAGGTCTCCGACATCGTCGAGCGGGTGGGCGTCGCGCAGGGGACGTTCTACCTCTACTTCGAGGGAAAACAGCCCCTCTTCGGTGAGCTCCTCAACGACTTCTTCACGATCGTCGTGACCACGGTCGCCGACTGGGAGCCTGGCTCGCTGGACACGCGCGACAACCTGCGGACCGAGCTCAAGCGCGTCGGAGCGGCGCTCACGCGCGTGCTCGACGACAACACGGCGCTCACCAAGATCTTCTTCAAGGAGTCGAGCGCGGTGGCCGCCGAGTTCGACGAGACCATCCGCGACTTCTACGACACGCTCGGCGCCGTCCTCACGACGACCAACGAGACGCTCCACCGCCGCGGCGTCATCCCCGCGATGAACCACAAGCTCCTGGCGTACTCGACGATCGGGTCCGTGGAGCGCGTCGTCTTCGAGTACGTGGTCACCAAGGCGCTCGCTGACGTCGACTTGGACGAGCTCGTCGAGCACCTCGTCGAGCTCTACATGACCGGCACCGCTTCCCCGATCCCGTTCGAGAAGAAGGCGTGAGCGACGAGGTCGTCGCGGTCGTCACGAGCTGCGCGCCTTCGGACGCTGCAGCGCTCGCGAGCGCGTGCGTCACCGAGCGCCTCGCGGCGTGCGCCAACATCGTCCAGGGGGTCAGGTCCATCTACATGTGGGAGGGAGCGCTGTGCGACGAGTCCGAGGACCTGGTGGTCCTCAAGACGACCCGCTCACGCGCCCCCGCGCTCAGAGCTCGCATTCTCGAGCTCCACCCTTACGATCTCCCAGAGCTCCTCACGCTCGCTCCCGAGCACGTCCACCCGGCCTACGGCGCCTGGGTTGGCGCAGAGGTTGCCTCGCCACAGGAGTCCTGAGCCATGTCTCAGCGTGACCACAACGCCAGAATCGGTTGGTACACAGTCGAGCTCGACGCGAACGCGTCGGACGCCTCTCTCGTCGGCGGAAAGGGCGCGGGCCTCGCCGCGTTGCTCGCGGCCGGGTGCCTCGTCCCGTCGGGCTTCACCGTGACCACGCGTGGTTACGAGGAGGTCCTGGAGCGCGAGACGCGCGCTGCCCGCACCCTCGAAGAGCTCGCGGAGCGCATGGGCGCGGCGGACCTCCCGAGGGGGCTCGTCGACGAGGTCACCGTCAGGCTCGAGCGCGCGCTCACCGTGGACGCTTGGGCGGTCCGCTCGAGCGCTGTGGGTGAGGACGGCGAGGATGAGAGCTTCGCGGGTATGGCGGAGACGGTGCTCGGCGTCGCGGGTGTGGAGGACGTGCTCGACGCGATCCGCAGGGTCTGGAGGTCCGGCCTCAGAGCCGAGGTCCTCATGTACCGCGAGCGCATGGGGCTGGACGTTACGCCCTCGTCGATGGCCGTCGTGGTCCAGCGTATGGTTCGACCGGACGTCGGCGGGGTGATGTTCTCGAGCAACCCGCTGGGTGGCGACGACGAGATCGTGGTCACGGCGTCCAGAGGGGACGCGTCCGGGGTCGTCGAGGGTACCTCGGGTGTGACATATTTTGTCGAAAAATCAACGGGTTATGTGAGGCGATCCGAGTCTGTCGGAGAAGAGGAGGCGCCGCTCGAGGGCGAGCAGCTGAGAGGGCTCGCACGCGTGGCGCGGCTCGTGGAGGAGATCGGAGGGGGGCCACAGGACGTCGAGTGGGCGTACGCGTCGCACAGAGGCGGGACCAAGCTGTACCTGCTCCAGTCGAGGCCGGTCACGACGGAGAGGCGGACCCAGGACGAGGCCAGAGAGGTCTGGACGAACACGAACGTGGGAGAGGCGTTGCCTGGCGTCGGCACCCCGTTGACCTGGAGCGTGATCAAGGGGTTCAGCCGCAAGGGCTTCGAGCGAGCGTTCGCGACGCTCGGGCTGACGGTGCCCAGAGAGTACGAGCTCGTCGGGAGCTTCTCGGGGCGTGTGTACCTGAACCTGACGGAGTTCATGAGCGTGGCCAGCGCGATCCCGTTCATGAAGCCCTCGACGCTCTTCGAGCTCGCGGGGGGTGGAGGAGCGGAGCTCGTTCAGGAGGTCTATGAGAAGAGGTCGTCACTCTCGTTCCTCGCGAAGCTCCCGGTGACGGTCCCGAGGGTGCTGGCGGCCCAGCTGTCGATGCCTGTGGTGGCCCCGGTGTGGGAGCGCTACTTCACGGCCAGGTGTGTGAGGTTCTTCGGTCAGGACCTGACGAGGAAGAACCACACCGAGCTCGCGGGTGTCCTGGACGACGTGGAGCGTCTGTTCGACCTGAACGGGATGGTGATGCTCACGGTGAGTTCGAACTTCCTCATGAGCACGATCGTGGCGAGGGAGACGCTCAAGCTCCTGGGTGGAGAGAGCGCGTTGGCGCACGAGCGCGCGTTGTTCAGCGGCCTCCGGGTCAAGAGCGCCGAGCCTGGTTTCGCGTTGCTCGAGCTCGGGAGGAAGGCGCGGAGGTCGCTGCGAGTCAGGCGCCTCATCGCGCAGACGGACGCCGAATCGGCGTGGGCAGAGCTCCGGAAGCACGCCGAGCACGACGACGTCTCGGACTTCATCGAGGAGCTCGAGAGGTTCAGGGCGGCGCACGGCCACAGAGCCCCGAGGGAGGCCGAGATCGCGACGCCGCGTTGGAGGGAGGACACGACGTTCGTGTTCGAGGTGCTCAAGGGGTTCATCGAGTCGCCGTCGCTGCCGTCCTCGCTCGAGCTCAAGCGTGAGCAGGACCGCACGCAGGCGTCCGCGCACGAGGCGCTGGACGAGCTCGTCGGTGAGGGCATCGGAGGGGCGCTCAGATGGGCGTTCTCGTTCGCGCGAGGCAACGCTCGCCGGCGCGAGTCGATGCGGTCGCTGGTGGTCGACTCGTTGGACATGTATCGCGAGGTGATGCTCGAGTGCGGCCGCAGGATGGTGAAGGTCGGGCAACTCGACGAGGTCGACGACGTGTTCTACCTGGAGGTCGAGGAGGTCAGAGCGTGGCTCGAGGACGCGTCCGTGGCCGAGGGCTTCGGCCTCTCGGTGTTGGCCAGGCGAGCGGTGCATGACGTGTGGAAGGCGCTGCCGGACCCCCCCGGGACGTTCCTGAGCCGTGGCGGAGAGATCATCCTGGAGGAGGGCTCGGGCGCGCTCGAGGAGCACGGTGAGAGGTTCGAGCTGAACGGTCTCCCTGGGTCGTCAGGGCGCGTCACGGGACGAGCCAGGGTGATGTTCGACCCGAGGGACGAGCCTCGCCTGTCGGCCGGTGAGGTGCTCGTGGTGCCTTACGCTGACGTGGGATGGACGCCGCTGTTCCTGAGCGCGAGCGCGGTGGTGATGTCATTGGGAGGCCCGCTCAGCCACGCCTGCGTGGTCGCCCGCGAGTACGGCATCCCGGCGGTCGTCAACGTGAAGGGCGCCACGGAGGCCATCCGCTCGGGTGACATCGTGAGCGTGGATGGTGACCGAGGGATCGTGCGCGTGAGACGCCGCGAGGACGTCGACGAGAGTGTTTCACGTGAAACATCTCCGTCGCCTGGTTGAGTTCGTGGAAATTTGCGGGGGTCGCGAAACGCTCTGACACTGTAGGCACAGTGTGCGCAAAGGAGGTTTCGTATGTCGCGATTGATGCACGTCCTGGCCAATGAGGCCAAGAAGTCATTTTGGGGAGGTCTTGGGCGTCGGGTCGTGGAGACGGCGGTCATCACGAGCGTCGAGTGGTCCATTCGCAATGGACTCGACATCTGGCGGAGGAAGAAGCTCAAGGCCGACTTCCGTGAGATGGACCAGCGCTTCAAGCAAGAGGATGCCGCGAAGAAGAAGGACGAGGGAGATGACTCGGGCGAGGGAGATGACTCGGGTGAGGACAAGGACCCGAACTACGAGGAGGCAGATCCCGAGGCAGGCAACGAGGTCGTGGCGCCGCCAGCGCCAGACGCGTAGGCGCGCAGCCTCTCAGATGAGCAGGCGAGAGGGGGCACGAACGAGAGAGGGCGACACCCACCGGGTGCCGCTCTCTCGTCGCTCTGGGTGTCGCGGCGGGTGTGGTTCAGCCTCTGGATGCCTCCACGATCTCCTCGATCGTCAGGCTACAGCCTCGTAGCTCCGACTCGGGCGCTCGCCCCTCGAGCAGGACGCCGCCACCGGCGAGCCGGACGCCCACGTCGGACGTCTGCACGGCGATGACGCTTCCGACGTTGGCGAGGTCGTACCAGCGTATGAGTCCCCGAGCGCCCTCTCCACGCAGCACCTCCAGTGAGACGGGGTCCACGACCTCCATCCTCGCCCAGGGCGGAGTACGCAGCGTCCCAGGTGTCCAGGGGGAGCGCTGGGCGTGCGCGGCGAGGTTGTCGGTGTAGGACTGGCTCGAGAGCTCGGTCATGCTGTACTCGCTCACGCATCGCGCGCGCGGCACGCCCATACGCTCCGAGAAGCCGGCGTAGAGCTCGTCTCGGGTGACCTCCCGTGTGCGGCCCTTGAAGCCCCCCGTCTCCATCACACACGAGCCGTCGGGGAGCCTCCAGCTCTCACCGGTCGCGTCGAGCACCTCGACGAACGCGAACGCGGTCCCGAGCACGCAGACGGGCGTGCCCGACGCGACCGCGTCTGAGAACGCCGCGTGCGCCGAGGAGACGTCGAGCCGGAGCGCGCCGGAGTCCGCGCGGACGTGGAAGGAGCTGTCTGGTGTCCCGTATGCGTCGACGAGCTCCCCCAGCATGTAAGACAGGCTGGAGTCAGGGAGGTCTTTGGGAGAGGGCGCGAGGGCGACGATTCGGGCGGGAGCGTCGGAGCGGTGTACCCACCGCCTGAACGGCCCCTTCAGCGCGGCGGCGTAGACATCGAGGGTCTCGAAGTGGTGCGAGCCGCGTGCGCCAGCGGTCGTGCCGCTGGTGTGGAACGTCCTCGCGGCGTGCGCTGCGCCAGACACGCTCAGGTCCACGAGCTTGAACGCGTCCGTGGGCGCGGCGGGGATGTCGGACCAGCCCGTGAGGTCGGAGGACGAGCGCACGCCACGCGACGCGCAGAACCGCGCGTAGGCGACGTTGCGCTCGAGCTGGTGGTCGAAAAGGGGCAACGCGAGGGACTCGAAGCGGGACTCGTCCCACGTGGTGGGTCCGTCGATGGGGTCCCATGCGAGGATAGAGTCGAGCACGCTCTGAACGGAGGCGGGGTGGGTCGTCATGTTCGTATGGGGGTGATGGGTGTTCCAGGGGCCGTATCATCGTTGGCCTGACTCGTGAGCACCTCTATCATGGCGCGCGAAGAGCGCGCGATCCCTGCGCGCCCGAAGAGGAGAGGTGCATGACCATCGTGGGACGTTCGATAGAGGTCGCGTTCAGCGGCACGACCATTCTTCACGGCATCGACTTCAAGGCGAAGCGAGGGAGCCTCGTCGGGGTGCTCGGGCCGAGCGGCTCGGGCAAGTCGACGTTGCTGTTCGCGTTGTCGGGGTTCCGTAAGGCCAACTCTGGGACGGTCTCGATCGATGGGAGGTCGCTCTACGACGAGTTCGAAGAGCTGAAGTCGAACATCGGCTTCGTCCCACAGGACGACATCGTGCCGACGACACTGACGGTGGAGAGGGTGCTGATGTACGCGGCAGACCTCAGGCTGCCCGACTTCGAGGCGGAAGCGAGGGAGGGGAGGGTCTCGGGCGTCATCAAGACGCTCGGGTTGGCCGAGCGGCGAGACCTCCGAGTGGCGAAGCTCTCGGGGGGACAGCGCAAGCGCGTGTCGGTCGGCGTCGAGCTACTCACGCGCCCCGACTACCTGTTCGCGGATGAGCCGACGAGTGGCCTGGACCCGGCGCTCGAGCGGGCGTTGATGGAGTCGCTCAAGGCGCTCGCGGACGACGACAAGGTCGTCGTCGTGACGACCCACATCATGACCTCGCTCGACCTGCTCGATCTCGTGTGCGTGCTCAACGCAGGCAGGTTGGCGTACTTTGGCCCCGTGGACGAACTCAAGGCGTTCTTCGGCGTGAGCGATTACACCCAGATTTACGCCGCGCTCGACTCCAAGGAGGCGAAGTTCTGGGAGACGAAGTACCGCTCGTCGAAGCTCAGGATGGAGCTCCTGAAGTGAACACATGAAGGGATGAAGGGAGGGCAGACGAAGAGAGGGAGTGTTTCACGTGAAACACTCCCTCTCTCCATGTCCGATGGTGCCCTGACTCAACCGAGCGCGTCGGGGTTCTCGTCGAGCCAGGTCTTCAGGTGACTCTGGGCTCGAGCGCGGAGGCTCGGGGGCTGGTCGGGGTGGTAGTTGATGTGGACGTTCTTGAGCCTGGCGATCTCGGCGGCGACCATCACCCTGACCTCATCGGACGGCGCGTTCATGGCGCGGAGGACCCACGCCGCCCTCCCC
>CAJXPN010000011.1 GCA_913058025.1 uncultured Myxococcales bacterium
GGCGGCGGGGGCTACTGCCCCGAACCACACTCCACGCTCTCTCGGACGCTCCCCAAAGAGCCCCGCGCCACACGAGGCGCCCACCCGGACGCGCCCAGAACCGCCCCGCACCACACGAGACGCCCGACACGAACGCTCCCCAAACCGCCCCGCGCATCCTCGGCCGACTGTAAGGTCACGCCGAGGCTTCGGCTCGCGCCGCAGGTTGTGCCGGGGCGGTGCGTTGGCTAGGTTGTGCGCGTAAGAGCCTGGATCGAAAAAGAACACGCGGAGAATGTATGAAGTTCGGCGAGATGTGGAAGGGAGCGGCGGCGGTGGCGTCGGCGCTCGTGTTGATGGGGTGCCCGGCGGACCCGCCTGCGAACAACGGCGACACCGACGCTGGCGGCAACGAGTGCTCGTCGACGTGCCTCGAGGGCGAGTTCCAGTGCCTCAACGAGAACACGCTGCTCTCGTGCGTGATCCAGGACGACGGCTGCTTCGGCTTCGGCGACGCGCAGGAGTGCCCCGCGGGGAACATCTGCCGCGCGGGGAGCTGCCGCCCGGACGAGGGCGGAGGATGCACCGACCTGTGCAGCACGACCGACGGCCCGAGGTGCAACCTCCAAGGCAGGTCCGAGGTGTGCATCGACTCGGACGGCGACGGCTGCTTCGAGTACGCCAACCCGACGGACTGCTCCGCCGACGGGAAGTTCTGCGACACCGAGACCGGCGCGTGCGCCGAGATCGACTGCGGCGTGGAGTGCGTCGCCGGAGAGGCGCAGTGCGAGGACGAGCTCATCTCGACGTGCGCCGAGGACGCGCGCGGTTGCCTCGTGCTCGGGCCGGCCAAGGACTGCGCCGACGGTGAGGTCTGTGAGGCGGGCGCGTGCGTGACGCCGGTGACCTGTGAGAGCGAGTGCGACCCGGCCGAGGGCAAGCTCTGTGGCCCCGGAGGTACGCCCCGCGAGTGCGTCGACTCGAACGCCGACAGCTGCTTCGAGTACGTCGACGCGACCGCGTGCGCCGCGGGCTCGGAGTGCCGCTCGGGCGAGTGCGTCGAGGTCGCCACGTGCGAGGACGAGTGCAAGGCCGGCGGCACGTCGTGCGACGGCGACCGCATCAGGAGCTGCGAGGACACCAACGCCGACAGCTGCGTGGAGTTCACGATCGCGGCGGCTTGTCCGACCGCGGGCGAGTTCTGCGACTCGAGCTCGGGCGTGGCCGTGTGCGCGGCGCCGCCCCAGACGGGCGCGGTCGTGATCAACGAGGTCTTCTACGACGCGCTCGGCGACGACCTGCGCAACGCGAACATGCCCAACGAAGAGTCGCCCGTGTTCATCGAGCTCTTCGGGCCGCCGAACCTGCCGATCGCGGGCTTCGAGGTGGACCTGGTGAACGGGCGCAACGGCATGTCCTACCAGCGCGTGGCGCTGCCGGCCGACGCCACGCTCAGCGGCGACGGCTACGCGCTCATCCTCATGGAGCAGGCCGACTTCTTCCTCGCCCTGTCCACGGCCAACGAGTACCTGATCCTGACCAAACCCAGCGCGGGCTCGAACCAGGACGCGATGCAGAACGGCTCGGACTCCGTGGTGCTCTACGACGCCGGCGGCACGCAGGTCGACGCGGTCGGATACGGCGCCTTCAGCGGCACCGACGTCTTCACGGGAGAGGGCTCGGCGGCCGAGGACGTGATCGGGGGTCGCTCGCTCGGGCGCGCGCCCGGCGCGTTGGACACCGACGACAACTCGGTCGACTTCAGGTCGTACTACCCGACGCCGGGGCTGCCGAACTCGGACCTCGTCATCACCGAGGCGTACGTCGATCAGCCCGGCTCCGACGGCGTGGACGGCTCGGTCGAGACGTTCGTGGAGCTGAGCGCGCCGATCCAGGGTTGGGAGGAGATCTCGCTCGAGGGCTACACCCTGCGCGGCATCAACGGCAACGACGGCAGCGACTACATCTTCACGGTCGCTGGCGCGCCGACGCCCGGCATCCCCCTGACCTGGCTCGACGACCCGGTCAACGTGACCGGCAACATCAAGCTCGGCTCGAACGGCCGCATCGTCGTGTGCAACATCGAAGCCTCCGCCGCGCTCTCCGACAAGTGCGACACGTACTACGAGGGCGTGGACTGGCAGAACGGCCCCGACAGCATCGTGCTCGAGTACAACGGCCGCGTGGTCGACGCGCTCGGGTACGGGACGTTCTCGGGCAACTTCTCGGGCGAGGGCGCCGCGGCGCCGTTCACCCCGCAGGCCGCGGGCCGCTCGCTCAACCGCTGGCCCTACCGCGACCCATCCAAGAAGGCCGACACGGACGACAACGCCACGGACTTCCACCTGGCCGATCCGACGCCGGGCACCGACAACGCGTTCCCCGCGACGCCCTGATCGTGTAGGGTGCGGAGCGCAGAACATGGCCGCGGCGTGGATTAAACCGCGCCGCGGCCTGTTCTTTAGCGGCGCCGTCGAGGTGTTGCCTCGAAGGCCCGACAGATAGACCGACCGAATCGAAGAGAGAGCCCCATGAGTGAGACGACGTTCGATTGCTATGTGTGTGGTGAGGCGGGGAGCGTCCCGTTCACGCCCAAGGAGGACGCGACGCTGCTGTGTCGCGGGTGCCAGGCGCTCTACAAGCAGTCGCAGGACGAGAAGGAGCAGGAGACGCGCCGCCGCATCCCCCGCATGGCGCACAACACGCGCGTGAGCCTCCCGATCACGTGCGCGGAGTGTGGCAAGAACGAGACCCTGACCTACGTCCCCAAGGGCGTCCCGCTCACGCAGGTCCGCTGCACGGACTGCCAGTCGCGCACGCTCGGTGAGAACTCGCGCTTCGTGGCCAAGGCCAAGGAGATCGAGAAGGAGCGCTCGACCGCCCTCCACGAGGTCCCCTGCGACACGTGCGGCGCCACGATGATGATGAAGAAGAAGCCCTGGCCGGGGCGCGAGTACGAGTGCGAGTCGTGCTTCAAGGGCTTCGCCCGGGCCAAGGACGGCGTGATCGACGGCGCCGAGGTCGTCGAGGGCACGCTGGGCATGGTCCGCAAGCGCTCCAAGAAGCGCTGAAGGCCCCCAAAATGAGCGCGCGTTCGGAGAGGCGCGGCCCCAGCGGGGCCGCGCCTCTCGCGTTGCGTGCGCTGCGCCGATGCGGTAGGAACCAGACCCTCACGAGACCGCCGCGAACGCGGCCCAACCTGGAGCGTGACGCGATGAGCGAGACGCCTGCCACCGAGCCCCAGGGGCTCGACGACGACCTCCACAACACGATCCTCAAGGGCACCTACGTCGAGACGGTCGACGACGGCTACGTCTTCGCGCTCGAGCGCGGCGAGGAGCACGCGCTCGTGGAGCTCGAGGAGCTCGGCTGGGGCGCGAGCGTGGAGGACGGCCTGGAGGCCGAGCTCCTCGTGGAGCGAAAGGTCGGCGAGCGCTGGTCGGCGAGCATCCGCAAGGCCGAGAAGCTGCGCCTGTGGGACGGTCTTGAGAAGATGGCCGCCGAGGGCGCCGAGGTCGAGGGGCTCGTCACCAGCAAGAACCGCGGCGGCCTGAGCGTCGACATCGGCGTGCGCGCGTTCGTGCCGCGCAGCCAGGTCGACGTGTCTCGCGTGGACGATCTGTCGCCCTACGTCGGCCGGATCGCGACCTTCAAGGTCATGGAGTTCGACGCCGAGAAGGCCCAGGTCGTGCTCTCGAGGCGCAAGCTGCTCGAGCGCGAGCGCAAGGCCGAGCGCAGGAAGGTCGCCGACAAGCTCGAGGAGGGCGCCGTGTTCGACGGCGTCGTCCGCGGCATCAAGCCCTACGGCGCGTTCGTGGACGTCGGCGGGATGGAGGGGCTGCTGCACGTCTCGGAGCTGAGCTGGGGTCGCATCGACCACCCGGGCGAGCTGCTGAGCGTGGGCGACGAGCTCCAGGTCGTGGTCCTGAAGTTCGACCCGAAGCGCAAGCGCCTGAGCCTGGGCCGCAAGCAGCTCCTGTCCGACCCCTGGGCCGACGTCACCGAGCGCTACGCCGAGGGCGACTCCGTCACGGGCAAGGTCGTGAGCCTGGCCGACTTCGGCGCGTTCATCGCGCTGGAGCCTGGCCTCGAGGGCCTCGTCCACGTCACCGAGCTCGCCTGGACCGACCGCATCCACCACCCGCGCGAGGTGCTCTCGATGGGCCAGGAGATCCTGGCCAAGGTCATCAGCCTGAACACCGACCAGCGCCGCCTCGGCCTGAGCATCAAGCAGCTCCAGGCCAACCCCTGGGAGGTGCTCGCCGCCGACCTCACCCCCGGCGCCCGCTTCACCGGCCCGATCCGCAACGTCACCGACTTCGGCATCTTCGTGGAGGCCAAGCCCGGCATCGAGGGCCTCGTCCACGTGAGCAACGTCTCCTGGAACGACCGCGAGGTCGACGTCACCAAGACGTTCACGCTCGGCGAGGAGGTCGAGGTCGTGGTCCTGAGCGTCGACATCGAGGGCGAGCGCCTGGAGCTTGGCATCAAGCAGCTCTCGCAGGACCCCTGGGAGGTCGCGGCGTCGACGGTGGAGCCCGGCCAGAAGGTGAAGGTCGAGATCGTGCGCGTCGCCGAGTTCGGCGCGTTCGCCCAGATCACCGAGGGCGTCGAGGGCCTCATCCACGTCTCCGAGATCTCCGAGGAGCGCGTCGACGACGTCGCCCGCCACCTGCGCCCCGGCCAGACGGTCGAGGCGCTCGTGCTCAGCGTGGACACGGTCGCGCGCCGCATCGCGCTCTCGCTCAAGCGGGATCAGCTCGAGGAGGACCAGATCAAGTCGTACACCGAGGAGGGCGGCGCGACCGCCACGCTCGGCGACCTGCTCCGCTCACAGCTCGGCATCGACGAGGTCCCCGCCGTCGAGCTCCGCGACCGCTCCTCCGAGGAGGCTCCCGTCGAGGAGGCGCCTGTCGAAGCGGCGCCCGTCGAAGCGCCCGCTGAAGAGGCCGGCGAGGCGCCTGTCGAGGCGTCCGCGGACTCCGAGGGTGTGTCCGAAGAGGAGTGAGGATCGTGTGGGCGCTTCGGCAGGAAGAAGCGCCCACACGAGACCCGTGCCTAGTGCTGCCCTGTTGGCGGCATATCGCGTCGACATGGTGGGGAAATGAGCGGCTTCGAATCAACGTATGGGCGTGAATTCAAGCTGGCCAAGGTCGGCGGGATGCCTGCGCTCGTCAGCGCGGTCCAGGCCGAACCCGAAGACGTCTCGTGGCCTTTGCTGGCGGGTCGTTTCGAGACATACCTGACCCGAACGCACTTGAGTTCGAGCTACGGCTCCATACGTGACACCGTGGGGTGGGACTACTTCTACTACGAGTACGGCACGAACTACTCGGGCCACCTCGCGATGTGCGTGGAAGGCAGTGACGTCGTCTTGCTGGGCCCTGACGGCCACGTGTTGTTCAGGACGAACCCGGACGAGCTCATCGGTCAGTGTCACTTCGTTGGCATCAACGACGACCTCGTCGTGTACAGCGCCCCTGCGATGGGCGCGTTCGTATTGGTCGACATCACGAGCTTGGCTGTGCGGATCGTCCGCGGGAGGCCGCTGTGTACTCCCTATGGAGTCGATGTCGACCGTGACGCCAACATCGTCTTTGCGTGCGCGAGGAGGCGCCAGGTCATCAAGCTCATCGCGCCCGACTATTCGGCCTTCGAGGTCCTGTCGCCGATTGAAGGGCACCCTGGAGACGTCGTGGTGTCGGGAGGTACCGTCTGGTTCGAGAGCTACGTGGACTTTGGACGGTCGGAGTTGGTGAGGTTGAGCAATGTCCGTAGTTGAGCTAATACAAGAGTATGGAGTGGAGTACATGGTGGTGTACTCGAGCGCTGGAGAGAAGGTGGCAACCCATGGGACATACGATGAGTCTTGGATGAAAGGGCTTGTCGACACATGGGTTTCATTAGTAGAACAAGGCACATGCGCTGCGTTTCGAGAGCAGCCTTTGCCTCAGGTCATACGTCAAGGACCCGTGCGCTGTGTAGTGTCTGCGCTAGATGCTGGTCCGTTGGTCTATTCGTTGTCCAGGGCCTCTTTGGGTTTCATTGAAGGGATTCGTTGGGCCGAGCTGCTTGATAGCGCTTTGAGTGAGGTCATTTTTTAGTTAATTCCGGCTTGATTTTGTGCTTTTATGTGTGGTGAGTGGGCTCATTTTTCTGCAGTGCTGGATGATGATGATGAGGTCGCCAAGTTCTTAATATGGGTATTCGGTTGTGGCTGGTTGTTAGGTTGTGGTTGCTAGAAGGGGGTCTGTTTTGCATTTAAAGCAAATATCTCAAGACAGTCAGGCTTTGCGGGGTCTCGTTTTGGCTGGGACAATAGATGGCGTTCTGTCTGAAATGGCTGGGGTGATGGGCTTGAGGTGTGAGGTGTCTTTTTTTCAAGACGCGGACTTTGTCTACTTACTTGGGTTTTGCACGGAGAATATGGCCATTTTGCTTCGACAGCCCGAACCTGTTGTCCATAGTAGGGTTGTAGAAGTCAGGTACGTGCCTCGAGATGGATTCAAGATAGAAGACGAGCTTCTTTCTATCGGGATAGGTCCTTTTGCTTGGTCTGCCTGATGTCTTTCGTGTCGTGGGTGGGGTTGGGGTTGCAGTCGGGAAAAGGGTGTCCTTCGATTGGGTGAGATACGAAGCATGGGATAGACAAAAAGCGGCATGAAATCAGAAGCTTCGGGTGACTAAACCTTGAAGGGACTGACCATGCCGCACATCCGAGCCTCCACGATCCCCGCCGTCACTGCAACTCTGAACGCGAGGCTTCGCACGCTCTTGGAGACGCTGCCTGCCTTGCCTCATCCCGATTTCGTCCTCGATTTCGAACGTGACCTTCACGCCCTCGGGCGTTGGTGGGCTGACTCCATCTTCGCCTCCTGGTTGGCTTTTTTCTCGAACACACCGACTCCGAGGCGCATGTCGTCGCTGCTCGACGTGCTGTGTCCGAAAGAAGCCTCAAGACCAAAGGTCGACGAGATGTCGACCTCAAGCTGTTGGGAGGACACTGCTTTTTGCTTTCGGTTCGCGTCCTGCGACCTCTTCGGTGAGGATCCAAGCTGTCTTTTTAAGTGCTTCAAAACACAGGTTAAGGTATCCAATTGATTATGGCGCCGAGAGGTTTTTAAGATGGGCATGAGTATTGAAGAGGCATTCGGCGACTTTAGGTCTCTTGTTTCTCGCCATAGAGGTTCGAGTTTAGAAGAAATTGAAGCGTGGTCAAAAGATGTTGTTGAAGTCCTGATGTCTGCATACGCAATTGATCCAATCAGGTACGGGAGCGAATGGATCGAGTACGTAATGGAGCAAGCGGACGCGTTCCCTATACCTTTGTATGCGACAAGCTCATTAGATGAATTGGCGTTGTTGTGTTCAGTTATTCCGGGTGCTCGGTTTGATTTGAACTTGAATCGTGACAGGGGAGCAGATGATACTGCCAATACAGCGGCGTGACTACCAGCTGAGCACAGTGTGTTGAGCGTGCCTCCAAAATGCGTGAAGATGTTCGGAAGTGATGGCCTCGAGGCCTTGAGCAATCGCACGGCGAAGTTCTGGGAGGTTGGTTGCTCCGAGCCTTCGAAGATGACGCTTGAGCAGGCTGAACATCTCCTCGATCGGATTGCTCTCAGGTGAGTACGCGGGTTGAAAGAGCAGTATTCCACCAGCCGCGTGGAGCCCGTCATAGGCTTGCTGATCGTAGTGAATGTTGAGGTTGTCGAGCTGAATCCACTGACCTTTCGACAGTTTGGGTGCCACATCCTCCACGCAAAACGCTCTCCAATCCTGGAGCGTCATCCCGCCTCGAACCAAACGCTGAGCCAAGACACCTTCGAGCGTCATCGCGACTATCAAGGTGTGCCGTCGGTACTTCCGCCTCCGGCTCTGCCACACGCGTTGACCTCGAGGAGCACGGCCTCGCGTGCGCGTCATATCCATGTAGGTCGCCGTTTCATCGACCCAAACCATCGACTCTCCATGTCGTGCGAGTGCCTCGAGCATGAGCTGCTTGAACACCCACCTCGACGCGACCACATCCCCACGCTTCTGGCGTGAATCTATGTATGCCTTTTTTTGAGCGGGAGTTCCATTTCCGCCAGAACTCTAGACAGTTGAGATGGGTCGATCTGGATGTCGAACTCATCGAGGAGGCGGCCGGCGAGCTCTCGGTTGAACAGATCGGGTTGTTCGGTGAGCCAGTCTCGAAGGGCTTTGCGATGCTCTTCGAAGATCTTCTGAGTCGAACGACCACCAGAGTGAGGCAACGGAGCGAGGTCTTCGCCGCATTGCTCGAGTGCTCGCCATCGGACGAGCGACTGAATCGAAACCCCGAAGATGCGGGCGATGTCGGCCAGCGTCCCTTCTCCGCGTTCATAGGCATCCAGGGCGGCGCGACGCATCTCGACAGGCACTGGCTTGGCCATGGTATCCTCCTTCCCAACGGCTTCGTCCCTTCAACATCCTGGATGTCACGCATCTTCCTTTGCAGTGCTCTTCTGCCACTCACGCCACTGTAAGGGAGGGGCAGTGAGTACAAGACACGAAGAGAATCGGAGATCTGAAAGAGTTTGATGGGGAAGAAAGACAGCCACAACGACAGGGCGATGAGGGCTGCGAAGGGGCGGACGAGGACGCGGACATCACTCAAGACATCGACCCATCGAGGACCTCCGTTCCAATCCGGCAACTCCTTGTCCTGGCTCTTCGTGAGGCTCTGTTTTGTGTCCCTTGAGCCTTGTCGAGCCAGGGCTTTCAAGCTCGCGAGTGAGTACGCGCTGAGCACGACTTCGAACCACCGCTCGATGTGCTCCCACCTCGTCAGCCGCCAGTCATGCCACTCCAGGTCGAGCTGCTGTTCAAGGGCCTTAAAGAATGCGGTTGTTTGCACCAACTGCCCTCGCGCGATGAGTCGATCGTGAAGGTGCTCATCATGGCCGCGCTGTGCTGGATGTGTCTGGCGGGGCTGCTTCACCACGTGCTGATTCGAGCCGGCCGTGGGCGTCTTGCGCACAGCTCGAATCCTGCGGGCGTGGGGCGATGAGCTGCTCGGGGCGCTGGCTCGCCAACGTCCCTCTTTCAAGCCTCGCGATTCACTCGAACGGTTTCGAACCCAACTTCGCGACCCCAATGATATCCGCGAACGCTCCTTCGCCATCCCTGCGTTCGTCGACTTCTCATGCGCCTTTGCGCCTTAACTGAACACGTATCTATGTCTGGCTTCTGCCCAACCACGCCATCACCGGCGCGAACGCCTCAGCCCTCGCGCCGAGTTCGACGCTGTGTCGCGCCGCCGCCTCCCCGAGCGCCCACGCCAGCTCGTGGTCGGTAGTGGCCACGCGCAACGCCTCGGTCAACGCGTCCACGTCGCGAGCGCCGTACACGAGCCCCGTCTCGCCGTGGCGGACCAGCTCGCTCGACATGTCGTCGGGCACGACCACGCACAACCCCGCGGCCATCGCCT
This sequence comes from uncultured Myxococcales bacterium, assembly GCA_913058025.1. GTDB lineage: Bacteria > Myxococcota_A > Bradymonadia > Bradymonadales > Bradymonadaceae > CAJXPN01. Next base: position 9,434 of record CAJXPN010000011.1, read on the forward strand.
CGAGCACCGACCGGCCGAAGGGCTCCGGGCGCAGAGACGTGTGGACGAACACGTCACACGAGGCGCGGATCGCGTCGAGGTCGCGCGGGTCGCGGTGGTAGGTGACGCCCGAGGGCGCCGGCTCGGGCAGCGAGTCCGCGTCCTCGGTGCCCGCGGCCGGCAGGTAGCACAAACGCATCGGTGAGGCGTGGGCGCCGAGCCTTGCGTGGGCGTCGAGCGCGAGGTTGGCGCCCTTCCAGTGGACGAGGCTGGCGGCCCAGAGCACGTCTGATGAGCAGCCGTCGAGGGGTATTTGGGTGCGAGCGCGTCCCAGAGGCGAACCAGGGTCGCATCCATACGTGAACAGTTAAGGAGTGAAGCCGGTGCGCAAGAATTGAAAAAGCCATGGAAGCGTGAGTAGATGCGGGTACTCTACCCCCCGTATCAGGACGCTCCATGGCTCACCACGATCATACCCGATTCCTCACGCTTCTCCACACGTTCATCTCCCCGGCCGCCATTACGCTCTTGGCGCGCTGCCACGGCTGGCTCGCCGGCGACCTCGACCAGATCGACGCGCGATACTACTGAACGCGTTGCGTGACCGAACCGCGCGGTGCGAAGCAGGCGGGTAGTATCGGACACCCCATAAAGCCGCGTCCTGGTCGATGGGCGACGCGCGCGTATGAAGTCACTGCTTCATACCCCCACAAAGCGCCTCACATCCCCGACGCACCGTGGACCTCGAGGTCGATCTCATCGCACGTATCGGCAGGCTCCCATAGGTTCACCTCGCCGATGTCGCTGTAACCGGAGGGGACGTTGGGGCTCACGCGTACCTCCTGGTACACGACGTCTCCCTCGTCATCCGCGATCGACACGACGTACTGGTACTCGCCCTTGAAGGTCGGAGGCACGCACGCCGTCGCGCGCCACGCGCCGTTCGAGTAGGTCAGCGGCAACCCGCCCTCGACGTCCAGGGGCGCGGCGTTGCCGATGAGCACCGCGGAGACCTCGTCGTCGGTCTGCTCCTCGTCGGGCAACGCGAACTCGGTCTCACAACACGCCGTCTCTTCTCCTGGAGCTGGATCCCCGAACTCCTCGTAGTCGGGGTCCTGGAAGTCAGGGCCGTCGGAGGATTCGGGAGGGAGATCGATGGCGGGGAGCGCCCGCTCGGGACGCTCGGGCGGCGTGAAGGCGTCGTCGTCGACGGGTTGATCTTCGGGGCCACACGCGAACGAACCCAACACGAGGAGCGCGCCCATCACATACTGTCTGTTCATGGCAAGCTCCTGTGGTTCGGGACGATGGGCGTGGTCGTGAGGGAGTCGGCGAGATCCTTCGACGGGACACCCTCGGTGTGCGCGCGGGTGAGCTCGGTGAGCAGCGCTGGGTCGAGCTGATCGGCGGCTCTGATGAAGAGACCCGAGTTCTGCGCGAGCTCGAACGCCGCCGCGCGTGCCATCTCAGGGCGAATCCGAAGCGGGTCGTCGGGGCGACGCTCCAGCGCACGAGACAGAAGCAGTATCAGCGACTTACGCGTCGCTATGCCAGGCCGCCTGGCGAGGTCGTCGAGCGCGAGGCGGAGCACCCCGTCCCCCGGGTCGCTGCCGGCGTCGTAGGTCTGACGCTCGAGCGTGTCGTAGAGCTCGCGCTTGACCTGGAGGCTCGTCTCCCGGCGAAGCCACGCCTCGACAAACGCGTCGGAGTCGCGAGGGATCATGCGTCGGAAGACGCGCGCGGCGGCCTTGCGCATGCGACGATCCGGGTGACCCGGGATGTCGGCGACGAGTGAGAGGTGAACCGGGTCACCCAGGTTCGCGATCGCCCCGTAGACGGGGCGTCGATCCAGAGGATCCTCGAGCCCGCTCAGCGCTCGCCGGACGGTCCGTTGCGCGACCTCCTCGACCTCGGCGTCGTCGGGTTTCTGACCTGCCATCGCCCCGAGCGCCAGGATCGACTGGCGTGCGAAGGCGCGCTCGGCCTTGGGAGAGCCCGACGCGAGCGGCGCCGAGTAGAGGCTGAGCTTCTCGGCGAGCGGGGCGCCGGTGTCCGGGCGCGCGATGAGCGCGAGGATAGCGCGGCTGCGCTGGACGACCGGAGCGTCCGCCTCGTCCATCACCCTCACTAGCGCGTCCTTGGCCTGGGCGGTCTGGGCGCCACCGAGCGCGAGGTAGGCGGTCATCTGATCGCGATCGTCGAGGCTGCCATCACGTATCGCGGCGGCGACCTCCGAGGTCCCCTCGGGGTTGGCCTCGAGCCAGTCGCGCAGCGGCTGCCACGACGCGTGGATCGAGCCATCTTCGTGCGTGAACGCCACGTGCGCCTCGAGCGCGACCTCGACGGGGACCCCGCGTTGGGCCTCGACGCGCTCGCGTCGAGAGGCGAGCGTGGGGTCGGGGCGAGGAGACGCGATGTCCTGTGGGAGGAGATCCTCCCAGACGTACATCGCGCTCTCCACGGGTACACCCGAGAGCGCCTCGGGGGTCGCCTGCACGCGCTCGACGCGGGCGGTACGGGTCAGCGAGACGTGCTCACCCGTGAGCGTCTCTCGCAACGTCGCGCGCTCGAACCAGCCAGCCCTGTCATGGCGAACCTCCAGCGTACTCGATCCGAGCGTGAGCGCGACCGAGCGCGCGTGTGGCCAGACCTCGTAGGCCTCGATTACTCGCCGGGTCACCAGAGTGGCGTCCTCGACCGAGGTCTCGAGCGTGGCGTCGAACTCGCCCGTGGCGTTGCTCGAGCGCAGCGACCTCGAGCTGGTGTCCCAGACGAGGTCGTGGATGTAACCCTGCTGAGCGCGCGCGTAGCCCCGAGGCGTGGTGGCCCGGTAGGCGAAGCCTACGACCTGGCACGAGCTCGAGACCTCGAGGAGCACGGGCGCCTCCAGGCGAGCGGGGTCGAGGACGGCGGTCGATGAGACATCGGCCATGCGCGCGAGCAACAGGCTCGACCCGTCACCCGCCTCGAGCACGCGCGTGGTCAACGCGAAGGAGGTCTCGAGCGTGTTCGAGCTCGGAGCGACGTCGGAGGGGGTCAACCCCAGCGCGGCCACGTCCACGGTGGCCTCGTCTCTGGCGCGCCAGGAGTACGTGGCGACCTCGCCCTGGGTGAAGTGACACCCCGCTTCGGGGAGCTCACCCGCGGTGAAGCCTTCGGCGGGGGACCCAGAGCCCTCCCGCGTCGTCTCGTCCGTCGAGGTGAGGGTGAGCACGGCGAACGCACCGACGGCGGCGACGCTCGTGGCGATGATGAGCGTGTCTTTCGTGTTCATTCCCAACCTCCGATCGACGGGAAGACGTCTTCGTAGAGCTTCTGAGAGGGGAGTACGATCCCGTCGTATTTGGCGATGACCCACTTGAGCGTGAGCCACTCGAGCAAGTTGAGGGTCGCGGCGAACTCGGCCTTGAGCAGGGTGATCTGGAAGATCGCCGACAGCGTCACGAAGTTGCGCTGAGAGCGCTGCGTGACGTTCGAGCCGTTCACGTCGAGGACGCGCTGGAGGTTGTGGATGACGTAGGAGAAGCCGGGCTTGAGCTCGAACTCGACGAAGGTCACCTCGGCGCCCAGGCAGAACAGGTTGAGGGGGTTGGGCACGCAGCCCTGGATCCCGACGCCCGCGGCGAGCGTGAGCGGAGTGGCCACGCTGAACTTGTGGTAGGTCTCGCTGTCTGCGTGGTCGTAGGTGCAGATGTACCTGTGTCTGGACGACGACGAGCCACCTGTCAGCGTGTCATCCCCCGTCTTCCAGACCACGCCCTGGTTCGTCGGGAACGCGGAGGTGCTGAAGTCGACCCCGGACCCGAAGACGCGCGAGGTGTAACCGTCGGTGTTGAACTCCCCGGTGCCCTGAGCGCGCGCGAAGGACTCGCCGTTGGAGACCCAGCGGATCTCGGTCGTCTGGTTCTTACGGCACGTGCTCGTGTTTCGGCCAATGCACCCCTCGTCGTCGACGCGGTAGGCGGCCTGGCCGCCAAGCCACAGCGAGCCAGGGAGGTTCACCGTCTCGCCGTTGGGGCCGGTGCGAAGCGTCTGGAGCTGGTCGTACTCCGCCTGGGTCGACATCTCGGCGAGGCGACCTCCCCTGTCCTGGCAAGCCTCGGACGCGTCGGCGAATGACTTCGTCTCGCTCGAGAGGACCGCGCAGTTCGTGTCGGCCGTGGAGTTGGTGTCCAGGCACGGGTACTCGTCACCATCCTCCGGTGCGAACCGGTAGGAGAGCTCGACGGTCAGGTTCGCCCCGATCGTGAACGAGATGATGACGACCACGGGGACCGGCCCGATCTGGAAGGGGATCTTGAAGCCGATGGTGAAACCGATTCCGTTCTGTTCGACCCCATAGCCCTTCTCCCACTCGGTGCGCACGGCGCCCTCCGAGTTCGTCGCGCTGAGCAGGCTGACGATCGCTTCCCAGGGGGGCTGGATCTCGAGCGTGATCTCGGGGTCGGCGCCCTGGGGGGTCGAGGCGAACGGGTTGGAGTCGTCGTCGTCCTGGTCGATGAGCTGGAAGCCCATGAACTCGCCCTGGATGCCCGCCGAGACCTCGCGCTGGTTCGACGCGTTCTTGCCTCGCGTGGTGTTCGACTGGACGGCGTAGAGGCTGCGGGAGTCGGCGCCGTCACTGCGACCGCCGATCTGGAGCATCTCGTCGCAGTCGTCGTTGTTCTCGCGCATGTCGTTCGCGGCGACGCGCTCACACTGGATGTCATGGAGGTTGTCGTTGCCGCCGCCGTACTTCGAATCACCGGTCTGCTTGGCGTCGAGCGAGCCCTGATAGCCCGTGGTCGAGATCTGCTCGACGGGCGTGACGAAGCGATCGAGCGTGACGACGATCGGCCGCGGGTCGGCGCGACATCCTGGCTGGAAGCCACGGATCCCGGGACCGTTGACCGACCCGAGGAGGTCCAGGAAGGGGAGGTACGCCGAGAGGTCATCCGAGGATCGCGAGACGAGGCCACGGTAGTGGCGCTGTCTGAGCGCGAGTCGGCTCTCATCGAGGCTCAGGTAGTCGAGCGTCCAGTGGCTCGCGAGCGAGTCGACGAGAGGGTTACCGTTGGTGTCCTTCCACGTGTAGAGGATCACGTTGTCCATGCCCAACATCGGCGAGGTGGCGTTCCCGTCGTCTAGTGTCGGGAACGCCGTGAAGACCCCCGTGGCCGAGTCGATGCAGTAGGCGAGCGTGAAGGCGCGGCTGTCGTTGGTGATGTAGGAGCCGCTGTCGGGATCGGTGAACCGTTTCTTGAACGCGGTGGTGATGGGGACGTTGAGCGAGTCGCTGATGGTCGTGCTCTCGTCCGCGCCAGACAGCGCGCGCGAGCCGATCTTGTAGTGGGCAAGCTTCGTCCGCTTGTCCCTGTTGGAGGACCCTCCGATCTTGGTCCCGACGGGGACGAGGTAGAAGTCTGCCTTCATCTTCGTCGGGGCGTAGTTGTCCTTCTTGACGTTGCTGGTGTTCCACGCCTGACCGGGCCGCACGGCGCTCCCGTCGTAGCGGCTCGTGGGGTTGAATGGGTTGAAGAAGTGCGTCGAGTTGAGGTTGTTGACGTAGTACTCGTAGTCGACCGTCAGCGGCGTGTTCACGTTCGACTTCAGGCGAACGGTCAGGTCTCGGCGCGAACTGATCGCGCGAGGGCCGAGCTGGGCGAGGCGCCCGACGTCGGGCGAGGGGATGTAGACGTTGGTGATCGGATCACCCGCCTCGCGCTGCTTGAAGAACTCCGACATCCGGTACGACGAGGTCGTCGAATCGTAGAAGAAGTTCGTGGGGTTGGGGACGCACTCGGGCTCCCGGTTGACCACGTCGTCGAGGCTCGTGGCGGTCTTGTGCCAGACCGTCTCGCCCTGGACGTCGTAGGAGACGTGGATGATGCTGCCTTCGTACTTGGTCAACGCGTCGAAGGTCTCGGCGTCCCACCCGCCAGCCTCCCGCATCGCGTTCTGACGCGACAGGTCGTAGCCCTTGAGGTCACAGTCCTTCGACATCGGGGCGGTGAACGCGGCGCGGTACGTCTTTTGGTTCCCGGACGTCGCGACGGGGGTCGCATCCGTGTCGAGCGTGAACCCGGTGGCCACGCAACGGAAGCCCTTGTAGGTCTTTGTTCTCAGTGAGCCTTGCCCTCGGAAGACGTCCTCGATCCAGACCTTGTAGTCGAGGTCGTCAGACTCGAGCTCGTCTCCGAGGCGCACGTCGACGCTGAAGTCCCACTGGTAGTCCGTGGATGGGTAGAGGACGGTCCGACTCCCTGCGAGGTTGCGCAGCGGGGACTTGTTTCGGGTCACCTGGAGCGCGAGCGAGTTGGCCGCCCGAGGCATCGACGCGTTGCGCAGCGTCGTGATGACCTCCTTCTTGTCCGGGTCCAGCTTGCAGTCGAAGCCGCCGGGTCTGCGTTGCGTGCGCCCGTGGCACTGCCGCGGCGCGCAGACCACGTCGACCCCACCATCGTCTCGAAGGACCGAGACCCCGACCTCTCCCTCCCTGCACGTCTTGGTGTTGATCTCACCCCTGGCGCTCACCTCCTCGGCGGGCCCTGCGTCTCCACACGAGATGGAGAGGAGAAGGCAAGCCGGGAGCACGTAATGTCTCTGGAACCGTGTCGTGTTCATCCTTGTCCTCCTCATGGCTCGACGCAGCGCAGGACGACGCATCCGTCACCCCCGCTCCCAAAGGTCATGTCGCCCGCGCCCGCGTTGATCATGTTCGCGCCCAGACACCTGGAGTAGTCCGCGTTCGTGGTCCCGGCGGGGGTGAAGTTGTTCGCGTCTCCGTCGTTGGCGCTCAGGCCCGAGGGCATGGTGCCGTAGGCGCCCGGGGTGTTCTCGGTGCCGCCCGGATCGCCCGCGCCCCCGCCTCCCTGGTCATTCGAGCCGATGTCGCCGGCGTAGCCCTGTCTCTTATACACATCTGACGCTGCCGACGATCTACTCTGTGTAGAT
>CAJXPN010000012.1 GCA_913058025.1 uncultured Myxococcales bacterium
ACGCCAAGCGCGCCGAGCGACTCGCCGCCATCGGCGAGCTCGCCGCCTCCATCGCTCATGAGATCCGCAACCCGCTGGGAGCGATCTCGGGCTCGGTCGAGCTCATCCAGATCATGGGCGACTCCCCCAACGACCAACGCGAGCTCATGAACGTCGTCGTCCGAGAGGTCGATCGCCTCAACCACCTCATCACTCAGTTCCTCGAGTACAGCAAGCCGCGCTCCCTGCGACCCTCGCGCGTCGACCCCGAGGCGCTCGTCCGGGAGGTGGCAGTGCTGTTCCAGACGGGCCACCCCGGCGCCGAGATCGAGGTCCACGCCACCAGCGAAGGCTCACCCATCTGGCTCGACGAAGAGATCTCCCGCCAGATCCTGTGGAATCTGCTCCACAACGGCGCCGAGGCACAGCTCGAGTCGGATGACGACGCGGTCGTTCGCCTGTATGTTGGAGTCGATTCCACACCAGAACTCATCAGTATTTGCGTCGAAGACGACGGCCCTGGCGTCCCCGAGGATATCTCAGAGAGGATCTTCGAGCCCTTCTTCACCACGAAGGCCACAGGGACCGGGCTTGGGCTCGCCACGATCTACCGACTCGCCAACGAGCACCGTGGCTCCATCGAACTCGAACCGCCCGTCCACCTGAGCGGCGCGCGCTTCGTCGTTCGCCTCGGCGACCTCCCGCAAGCAGCAGGTACACCGACATGAACGTGCGCCCCCCACCCACTCCTCGCGTCCTCGTCGTCGACGACGAGGCGAGCCTGCGTACGGTCCTCTCCGTCCTGCTCAGGAGCGAGGGATGTGAGGTGTCGACCGCCGCGAGCGGAGAGGACGCGCTCGAACTCTTCGCCGCGGGAGAACGCTACAGCTTGGTCGTCACGGACCTGCGCATGAACAAGGTCGGCGGACTCGACGTCCTCCGCGCCGCGAAGGCACAGGACGAGTCCTGCCAGGTCCTCGTCATGACAGCATACGCGAGCGCAGAGACCGCCGTCGAGGCGATGCGTGAGGGCGCCTACGACTACCTCATCAAGCCCGTCAAGATGGAGGACGCTCGCGCCTCGGTCCGCCGCGCGCTCGAGAAGCACAACCTCCTCCACGAGAACATCTCGCTCAAAGAGGCGCTCGAACACCAACGCGGCTTCGGCGAGATCCTCGGGTCTTCGGATTCCATCCAGAGCGTCTTCGACCTTATCCGGCGTGTCGCGCCCACGACCACGCGCGTCCTTATCACTGGAGAGTCAGGGACGGGTAAGGAACTCGTCGCGCGATCCCTCCATAAGCACAGCGCGGTCTCCAACGGCCCGTTCCTCCCCATCAACTGTGGCGCGATCCCGGAGCACCTGATCGAGTCGGAGCTCTTCGGTCACAAGCGCGGCGCGTTCACCGGCGCGACCTCGGACAAGAAGGGCCTCTTCGAGGCAGCCGGCGGCGGCACCGTGTTCCTCGACGAGATCGGAGAGATGCCGCTGAACACGCAGGTCCGCTTCCTCCGCGTGCTCCAGGATCTCAAGGTTCGCCCCGTCGGCGCCACCGCCGAGATCCCCATCGACTGCCGCATCATCGCCGCCACGAACAAGAACCTGCTCGAAGAGGTCGCCGCCGGACGGTTCCGTGAGGACCTCTACTACCGGCTGAGCATCATCCCCATCGAGCTGCCGCCGCTGCGCGAGCGTGAGGGCGACATCGAGGTGCTCGTGCAACACTTCGTGCACCACTACGCAGCGGAGCAAGGCCGCACGATCTCGGACATCGACCCAGAGGCGATGCGCGCCCTGCTCTCCTACGACTACCCGGGCAACGTCCGCGAACTCCAGAACGTCATCCAGCGCGCCGTCACGCTCACCCGCGGCGAGCTCATCGAGTGGGACGTCCTCCCGACCCAGCTCAAACGCGAGGGCCCCATCCACACGCCGGCCGCAGTGGAGTTCCCCGAAGAAGGGCTCGACCTCGAGGCGGTCGTCGAGCGCCTCGAGCGGCGCCTCATCGATCAGGCGCTAGAGCGCACCGGAGGTGTCAAGAAGGACGCCGCCCGCTTGCTCGGCATCTCGTACAGAGCGATGCGCCACCGCCTGAGCAAATACGGGATCGACTGACCCACTGCGCACCGCTCTTGCAGGCGTGGAGAGTCGTTCTGGCGCCACGCACGGTCCAGCGCTACATTTCGAGACACGTCACTTCCACCATACGTCACCCCAGAGGTGGCGAGACCGAAGAGAGGATATACATGCTGATCCGTCACCTGAGCGCGCTGAGGCGCACCGACAACAGAGGCATGACGCTCATCGAGCTCATGATCGTCGTAGCCATCGTCGGAGTCCTCGCGGCCATCGCAGGCGTCGCCTTCAACAACCAGCTCCAGCGCACCAAGATCGCACGCCTCGAGCAGTACGCCGCCGACATCAAGCGCGGTCAGGAAGACTTCCGCGCGCGCCACAACTCCTACTTCCCCATCACCCCGGGAAGCGCCACCTACTCGGCCCAGACCGACAACTTCAAGAACCTCCTCGGATTCACAGAGAGGCCCGTCGATGGCGTACAGATCCAGGTCACGTCGGGCGCTGGCGCGATCTGCAGCGGCACCAACGTCGAAGGCATCGACGTCTGCCCCATGACCAACGGAGCGAGCGTGTGGTTCATCGTCGAGGTCAGCCAAGACCTTGGCGCGAACAGCAAGGCCGTCGTCGTACACACGAGCGGACTCCCCAGCCCGACGATCATCCGAGAGGAGTGACGCTGAGCGTCACCGGTGACGCTCAGCGTCACCGGTGGACTGACGTGAAACGTCATTCCACGTCCACTCAGAGCCTGGAATGGCTTTTTTTTGACCTGGCAAGGTGCTTGCATTGATACTCAGACGTCGCCGCGGAGCACCCCGCGACGTAACGACTCAAACACCACACCTCATCCAAAACGGAGAGAACATGCTCAGGAAATTCACGAACCGTAAGGGCTTCACGCTCGTCGAGCTCATGATCGTCGTCGCCATCATCGGCATCCTCGCGGCCATCGCCATCCCCGCCTTCCTCCGCTCGGTGAAGAAGTCGAAGACGGCCGAGTCCGAGCAGACCATGAAGAAGATCGCCGACGGCGCGAAGACCTACTTCATGACCGAGCAGAAGTCCGAGCCGGCTCAGCCCTGGCACGGCACCAACGTGGCGACCTACGGGTACCCGGTGGAGTGGGACTCCTATCAGTTCCCCGGCGGACAGGTCGAGTACCAGACCAGCACGACCATCCCGACCGGCGGCTCCAAGACGAACCCCGAGGTCTGCGCAACCGCCGTCTGCACGGCCACGCTGAACAAGCTCGGCGTCGACTTCAGGGACCCCCTGTACTTCCAGTACACCTACACACCCCTCGGGTTCGGCACGACCGCGTCGGTGACGATCACCGCCATCGCCGACTTCAAGGTCGCCGGCACCTCCCACACCGTCCAGCAGGGCATCAACATCGATACGGTCTCTCAGGAGGTCCAGGTGACCCCGCCCTTCACCTCGAACGAGTTCGAGTGAGCGGATCCAAACTTGAGCGCTCCTGAATCATCAGTATGATTCGGGTCCGCGCGAGTTAGAAGAGGCCTGCGCGTTGGCGCAGGCCTCTTCTCACTTCTTGGCTGAGTTCATCTTGTCCAACCTCCACACACATAGAGCGATCTTCGCCGCCGCGCTCGCGCTCGCGCTCGCGGCGCAGGTCGTCGTCCAACCCCGTATGGGTGACGCGAGCGACGCGCCTCGCTTCGAAGAGCCGCCGACTTGGACGTGGAGCGCTCGCAGCATGCGCTCGTTCTTCCTCGGGCATGACCTCTTCGCCTCGGACGTCGCCTGGATCTCGGCGCTCATCTACTTCGGCGACTGGCGCCTGTCCGGGACACGCACACCGCCCCGGCACCTCATCGACTACGCCAACCTGGTCCAGGCGCTCGACCCCGACTTCAAGCCCATCTACGATTGGATCAACACGACCTACATCAACGCGCGCAAGAACCCACAGATGCAAGACCTCCACACCGTCACGGACTTCCTGGAGCGTGGAATGGAGCGCTTCCCCTCGGACTGTGAGTTCCCGTACATGGCAGGCTCGAACTACGTCGGATACAGCAAGCAACGCTCCCCTCGTGAACGCCTTGAGGAGATCGCCCGAGCCATCGGCTACTACGAACGCGCCTCGCTCCTCGACGGCTGCCGCCCCATGCTGCCCTTCACGCTGGGCTACTTCTACAAGCGCAGGCGCGCGCTCGTCGCGCAGATCGATGGAGACGTGTCCGTCGACGACGCCCTCTCCCGCACACAGCAACGCGACTTCCTGAAGGACGTCTTCTTGCTCACCTCCGACGACGAGGTCAGAACGCGCGCGCGCGCGTCGCTCTCTTCGCTCGGGCTGTCGGAGGCTGACATCGACGCGCTCAGCGCCAGGTACACGTGGCCTCTCCAGCGCGCCCGCGCGCGCACGTACTCGTTCCTCCCGCAGGATCACTGGACGCTCATCGTCGCGCCCACAGAGAGCGTCGAACTCGAGGAGGCATCTCCATGACGGACACGGTCCTCTCGGTCCGAGACATCGCCAAGACCTTCCACGTCGGCTTCTGGCGCCGCAAGGTGCACGCCGTGCGCGGGGTGAGCTTCGAGGTTCGACGCGGCGAGGTCTTCGCCATCGTCGGCCCGAACGGAGCAGGCAAGACCACCACGCTCAAGATGCTCACCGGGCTGGTGCGGCCCGACTCGGGCTCCGCCTCGCTCTTCGGCGCGCCTACCGGCGGCCTCGAAGGCCGCCGTCGGCTCGGCTACCTCCCCGAGAACCCCTACTTCTACGACCACCTGAGCGCGCCGGAGCTCCTCCGGTACTACGGGCGCCTACACGGGCTCGACTCCGCGACCATCGCCGAGCGCTCGGCAGCCCTCATTCGCCAGGTCGGGCTCGAACACGCCGAGAACCGCCCGCTCCGGAAGTTCTCCAAGGGGATGCGCCAGCGCGCCGGGCTCGCCCAGGCGCTCATCAACGACCCCGAGCTCGTCATCCTCGACGAGCCCCAGTCGGGCCTCGATCCGGTCGGCCGCAAGGAGGTCCGGGACCTCATCTTCGACCTGAAGCGGCGGGGCAAGACGATCATCCTCTCGAGCCACATCCTCCCCGACGTCGAGGCCGTCTGCGATCGCGTCGCCGTCTTCAACAAGGGCCTGGTCCGCGAGATCGGCACCCTCCATGAGCTCACGAGCGAGAAGACCGTCTACGTCGAGATCCTCGTCCGCGGCCTCGACGCGAGCTCGCCCTCGCTCCAGGGGCTGACCGGGCTCGAGCTCGCCGAGCCACGCGGCGGGGTCCTCCTCCTCCAGATGCGAGGCGACGTCGATCTCCGCGCCACGCTCGATGCGCTCCACGCCGGCGGCGCCAGCGTCGAGTCCGTCACGCCACACAAAGAGAACCTCGAGGACGTATTCTTGCGCGACACTGTCGACCCTTCCACCGAGGAGGAGTGACGTCATGAACACACTGTTCAACCCCTCCGCCATCACCGCCGTCGCCTTGAACACCTTGCGCGAGGCCGTGCGAAACAAGGTCTTCGGCACCCTGGCGCTGTTCAGCGTCGCGCTGAGCGCCTCCAGCCTCGTCATCGGAGAGATGAGCCTGCATCAGGAGCTCCGCCTGACGCAGACCATGACGCTGTTCGCCGCGTCCCTCTTCTGCGTCATCATCACGATCTACTCCTCGGTCACGCTCTTCCACACCGAGCTCGAGCGCCGCACCATCTACACCCTGCTCACGAAGCCAGTAAGACGCTGGGAGTTCCTCGTTGGCAAGACCATGGGGGTCCAGCTCCTCATGACCGGCGTCCTCGGCCTCCTCACCGCGCTGAGCGCGGCGCTGATCGTCTATCAGGGTGGCTCCTTCACCACGCAGATCGCCGCGGCCTACTTCACGCTCTGGCTCCAGCTCTGCATCGTCAACGCCTTCGCGCACTCGCTCTCGTGCATCGCGTCTCCACTTCTCGCGGGCTTCTCCACGCTCGGGATCTTCATCGCCGGGCGACTCCACGACGAGCTCGTGAGCATCCAGCGCCTCCTGGAAGACCAGGAGAACCCCGCCAGCGTCATCGTCGATCTCATCCGCCCCCTCATCCCGAACCTCGCGTCCTTGAACCTCGAGCGCGAAGCCGTGTATCAGCTCGCCTTGCCATCGTCTTATCTGGTCTCGGCGACGGTCTATGCACTAAGCTACGCGCTCATTGTCTTGCTCTTCGGGATCGCCGCGTTCTCACGCAAGGACCTCAACTGAGGGCCCTCGCGGCCGACCCGTCCTCACCGTAGCGCATCGGCCCTCCATGAAGTCACGTCACCCTCTCTTGTTATGGAGCTACGCGGGGCTTCTGCTGTGGAGCTCCTGCCTGCTCTTTCTCGTCCAGCCGCTGGTCGCGCGGATGATGCTCCCGGGGTTGGGTGGCACCCCCGTCGTGTGGAACACCGCGCAGGTGTTCTTCCAGGCAATGCTCCTGGGGGGCTACATCTGGGCGCACCTCCTCACGCGGCGGCTCTCGTTGCGAGGCCAGGCGATCGCGCACGTGGCGCTGCTCGTCACGTCACTCATCGTCCTGCCGCTCACCATCCCCGACCCTCCCGCGGGGACGGCACCTGTCTCGTGGCTACTCGGCGCGCTCGCGCTGGGTGTCGGGCTCCCTTTCTTCGCGCTCTCGGCGTCTGCGCCGCTCTTTCAAGCGTGGTTCGCGTCGACAACTCACCCGCAGGCGAAGGACCCGTACCACCTCTACTCGGCGAGCAACATCGGCTCGATCGCGAGCCTGCTCATCTACCCCACGCTCATCGAACCCTCACTGCGCCTGGGTCAGCAGGCGAGCATGTGGTCCGCCCTGTTCATCGGCTTCCTCTTCCTCGTCGGCGCGTGCGCCTACCTCGCGATCTCGAACGCCCGTGATCCCGAAGCGGAGGAGCAGGAGGACGCACCTTCTGTGGCAGAACAAGACGTCGCGCCCACCTGGCGTGAGCGCATGGCCTGGGTCGGGCTCGCCGCCCTCCCGTCTGCGTTGATCCTCGCGGTCACCACGCACCTGACCACGGACATCGCGGCGATCCCGATGATCTGGGTCCTGCCCCTGACCCTCTTCCTGGCCACGTTCGTCATCGTCTTCGCGCGCCAGGATCGCCTGCCGCGCGCGCTGCACCCGGACAACCTGCCACCACTCGTAGGCATCGTCCTCGTCGTCTCGCTCGTCTTCGTCGACGTCCAGCACATCCTGGCCAGGCTGTTCATGCACCTTGGCGGCTTCTTCGTCATCTGCATCGTGTTCCACGCCGAGCTCGTGCGCAGGCGGCCGAACCCATCTCGCCTCACCGAGTTCTACCTCTTCATGTCGCTGGGTGGGGTCATCGGCGGCGCCTTCACCGCGCTGCTCGCTCCGCTCATCTTCGATCGCCCGCTCGAGTACCCGCTGCTCGTCGCGCTCGCGGTGTTCTTCTTCCCCCAGTGGAAGGAGCAGAGCCGCGCGCGCACGGTCTCGCTCGTCATCGCCCCGTTGTTCGTCCTCGCCGACGCGACGCACGTCATCGTCGCCCAGGTAAGCACGTTCGAGGACCCCAGAGTCGTCCTCTCGGTGCTCTTCTTGAGCCTGGCGATCATCCCATGCTTCTGGAGCACTCGGACCTGGGGAAGAGCGACGATGGTCGCGTTCCTGGCGACCGTCGCCTTCATCACCGACAGCGACCGCATCCTGGAGCGTACGCGGAGCTACTTCGGCTCCTACACAGTCTTCTCCAACGACAAGGGGACGACCACCCTGCTCCACGGGAACACCAACCACGGGGAGCAGAGCACGGACCCGAAGCGGCGCCGTGAGCCGAAGTCCTACTACCACCCGAGCGGGCCTCTGGGGCTGGGGTTCGAGCAGGTTCAACGCGCACACCCTGACGGCATGCGTGTGGGAATCGTCGGGCTCGGCGCCGGCGCGATCGCCTCGTACGCGCGCCCTCGCGACGTCTTCGAGTTCTTCGAGATCGACCCCGAGGTCGCGCGCATCGCGCGCGACCCGAAGCTCTTCACCTACCTCTCCGACTGCGGCGAGCCTTGCCGGGTCGAGCTCGGAGACGGGCGGCTCCTGCTCGTCCCCGAGCGCCCCAGCTACGACCTCCTCATCCTCGACGCCTACTCATCGGACTCGATCCCGATGCACCTCCTCACCAGGCAGGCGTTCGCACTCTATACCTCACGCATCAGCGCCGACGGCGTCCTCGCCTTCCACGTCTCGAACCGCTACCTCGACGTGAACCTCGTGGTCGCCGCGCTCGCGCGTGACGCGGGCTACAGAGTCGTCGACCTCGTTCACCTGCCCACCCCCGAGCAAGAAGAAGACGCGGTCCGCGCGAGCGAGTGGATGTTCGTGACCCGCGACGACGCGACCACCGAGGCGATCCTGGCAGACGAGCGCGCAAAGGAGTCCACCTCGCACGACGAGGACCTCGTGTGGAGCGACGACTTCTCGAACCTGCTGGACATCATCAGGTGACCTGACGGCGCATTCCGCCTACTTGTTGCGGGCGTGTTCGAGCTTAAGCTAGAGCATACCAACCGAGCCCATGACATCGAGTTGAACGTGGTCATCACACACGACACCGCCGCCGCCGCCGCCCCCAAGGACGTCCTCGAGCACATGCTCGGTCGAGCGTTCCTCGACGAGCTCGTCCGCACCATCGACGTGGTCTCCTCGATCGAGGAGACCTCGCTCGAAGCCAGCGGCGACCGCATCGAGAGGGTCCTCAGGTACACCGCGCCCACGGCAGGCAAGATCCCGAGCTTCCTGAAGAAGTACGAGTCCAAGGCGCCCAGCCACGTGTACTGGGAGGAGCGCGGGACATGGGACCTCACCACCCTCCGCTACACCTACGCCATCGTCGCCGAGGTGCCTGAGAACTGGCAGCGCTACTACGCCGCGCGCGGCTCGGTCGCGATCGAAGGTGTCCCAGGGGGCAGCGCAGTCCACGCGACCCTGAACTACGACGTGAACGTCTTCGGGCTCAAGCGCATCATAGAGCGCGCGCTGTCCCCCGAGGTCACCCGGATACTCGAGCTCCAGGGCGAAGCGACCTTGAGGCACTTCCGGTGACTCAGAGCTCGCCGTAGTAGCGCGTGTACATGCTCTCGGCGAAGTCGATGAAGCCGTCGGCGCGCGGCGCTCCGTCCCTGTAGTAGCACCCCGTCACGTCGGTGAGCTCGGTGTCGAGCTTGCCGTCGGGCATTCGATGCACCGTGCGCAGACGCACGAGGAAGTCGGCGGGCTCCACCACGGACGGGCAGCTGAAGCCCTCTCGGATGCGCGAGACGAAGATCTCGTCACCCACGATCATCCTGAGCTCTTCGAGTTCCTCGGGCTTGAGCACCTCCTGGTTCGTGATGTTCCCCATCTGAAAGCGAAGCATCGTCTCGCCTGTCAGGGAGAAGAGCAGCTCGACCTGACAGGTCGGCAGCTCACACCCACTGAACGAGCGCAGGTACGTGATCGACTCGACCCGCTCCTCGCGAGGAGGGAGGTCCGCCTCGTCCGATGTGTCGGATGAGGCGTCCTCATCGTCGTCGGTGTCCATCATCGAGGGTGTGGCGTCCCGATCGGAGATGTCCCGGATGACACCCGAGTCCAGGCCGTCGAGTGGAGAGGCGTCGTCGGAGCAACCTACGGCACCAAGCGTGAAGCACATGGCGAGCGTGGCATTGAGGGCAAGGCGCATGATCGACCTCCAGCACGAGCGTGGACGAACGGGATATCCTGAGTGTAGACACCCGCCAAGGCAGGGTCCACGAACGAGAGAGGCCGCGCCGACATGAAGTCGACGCGGCCTCTTTGGTGGAGTGACCGAGCCGCCACTCGCCACGAGGGCGCGCGACGGCTCACGTCACGTCAGCGCAACGCGCTGGGCCCGAGGGCCTGCCAGACGTAACGGACCTGGTCGAGCTTGGCGACGACGTCCTGGAGCTGCTCGCTGCGGAACGTTGCCGTGTCGCGGCCGAGGTCGTACTGAAGCTGAGCCTCGCAGACCACGGCGAGCTCCTGATCGTTGGCCGTCAGGTTCTCGTCCTCGCAGTTGAGGGGGTTGTAGTTCAGGTCGTAGTTCTCACGCTTGGTGTCGAAGTCGGTCTTGAGCTGCTCGGCACGCTCCTCCGAGTCGAGCCAGGCGTTCTCGAGACGGTTGGCCCACTGGACCATGTCGTACGAGATCGACTTGCCGTCCGCGGTCTGCGGAGCGACGTACTTCTGACCCGTCGTGGAGTTGACGAACTCGGCCGTCTCGACGCCCACGTACTCCTGGATCTCGGTGTTATCGACCGCGATCTTGAGGTACTGCGGGAAGTCGACGTGGCGGTCAGCCCAGGTGCCCGCGGTGATCATCGCGAAGATGATCGCGTTGAACTCGTGGTTGAAGCTGAGCAGCGAGAAGACGCGCTGCATGTCCTCGTCCTCGCGGGGCGTGCCGTAGGTGAACGCGTTGCGGTCGATCATGCGCGGAGCCATGTAGCTCTGCGTCTTATCGTCCCACATGCCACCGAAGGTGTTGTAGTCGTTGAGGACCATTCCGCGAATCATGCCGAGCATCTCGTCCTGGAACAGCGTCCAGTAGGACACGTTCGTGGCGCGTGAGTCGGTGAGGAACTGGCTGAACAGGTAGTTCGACGACACGTTGAAGAGAGCCTGCGTCGCGATGAGCTTGTCGATGAAGGTACCGACGTAGCGGACGCGGAACTCGTACTCGTTGGTGAAGTCGTAGCCGTAGTACTGCGCCGTGCCAGGCTGGAGGTCGATGAAGTCCGAGCACGCGCCAGCGGAGACGTCCGTGTTGGCGGGCAAGTACGTGTCACGCACATCGTAGAACCAGTTGGTGTTCAGCCTCGAGTTCGACGCCGCGGCGTCGGACAGGCAGTAACGACCCGGCTCGGGCATCGCGAGGATCTCGGAGAAGAAGTTACCCGAATCGATCGCCGCCTCGCGGAGGTCGTCGGTGAACGTGCCGAGGTCCCAGATGCGGTAGATCGAGTAGAAGCGGAACGGGGTCGAGATCATGTTGAACGTACGGAACAGGCGGCCGTAGTAACCGTTGATACCTTGGCCGTAGCGGTTCACGTTGCCACGCGACCAGCGCCAGAAGTCCTGGAACATGCGGTACGTGTTGAACGAGTGGTTGACGATCTCGCGCTGGTTGGAGCCCCAGTCGAAGACCGAGCAGCCGAGCGTGAAGTCACGGCGGTCATCCGTACAGAAGTTGTAAGGAATCACGACGCCCTGGAACGGGGGGTTCGAGGCGCTGAGCGGCTCGACGTTGGGGTCGATGGGACCCTCGTGCCAGTTGCTCGTGTTGGACTCGATGCCCAGACGCACCAGCTCGGTGGCCTCCTTGATGGAGACCCACTCGCGGCCGTTGAGGATGTTCTCGATGCCGTCGAGCTGGCGGTCGGCGCCGGTGCTCGCGCTCATGATGAGCGGGAGCTCGCGGTAGTCACGCACGAAGAGTTCGAAGGAGAAGCCGTTGGGCAGCGCGTTGACGACGTCGTCGGTCCAGCGCTGGACCATGCCACCGTACACGAAGTTGATGGCGGCCTGGTCGTACTTGCCGAGGCCGGCGAAGCGGCCGGTGAGGTCACCCGTGTAGTCCATGACCGAGCCGAGGCGGTACTCCGTCTCGTTCAGGTAAGGGACGTCGTCGAGGGCCTCACCGGTGAGGCCGGTGATCTCGGCGATGAGGTCACGATCGGTGATCTTGGTGACGTCCTCGGGGGCCAGGCGGCCCTCGGCGACGGCCTTCTGAATCTGCCACCACTCGTCGTGGTAGTTGATCGCGTCCATGCTCGAGTTGAAGTTGTGGCGGAGGCCGAGCGTGTGGCCGACCTCGTGGAGCTGGGTGCCCACGAACATCTTCTCGATGAAGTAGCGCTGGATCTCCTTGCGATCCTTGCCCTTGAAGGCCTCGGCGACACCCTCGTACGTGACGAGGCTCTCGACGGCGGTCATCATGGACTTCGTCGTCAGGATGTTCTGCTCGGCGAAGAACTTGTCGCTCGTGTCGTTGCGGTAACCCACGGCCATCGGCGACTGGAGGTCGATGTAGGCGAGCTCCATGTCCTCGTCGGTGAGGTTGTCGCGGACCTTGGCCGTCTTCTCACGCGCGAACGCGTCAGCAGCAGCGTGAAGCTGCGGATCGGCGAGCAGGAGAGATTTGACCTCGGGGCGCTTCATGAAGTCGACGAAGCGGGTGTCCTGACGCTTGGCGTCGACGGCCGCACGGGAGATGCGGGTCGCCTGAGCCATCGACTCCTTGACGCCCATCTCGAGGAACTCCGAGGGGAGCTCTTCGAGGCGAGGGGCGCGGGAGAAGTTGGTCGGGCTGACCGAATCGACGCCCAGCCCCTGGGTCGCCTTACGCGTGAACTCGCGCTTGCCGAGGACGTCGAGCCCCTGGCTCAGCGTGTTCTCGGTGTTGCGGCGCACTTCGCGGGTCTGCTCGAGGACGTTCCCGCCGTAGCGGAGGTCGTTCGGGTCGAGCTCACCGTTCATGTACTGGATGAGGTCGGCGGCGTACGCGGCGGTCATGCGCAGCGACGTGCCAGCCATGTGGGCCGTACCGGAGATGATCTCACCGGTGATGGGGTCCGCCGAGGACGGGCCGTAACCGGACCAGTAGTTGTTGAACTCCTCGACCCAGTAGAAGTACGAGTAGCGCACGTCGCCGGGACGCTGCCACTGGAAGCGCTTCGACTTGTCGGTGCGGGCCTCCGTGGCGAACTCGAGCTCGGCGCACAGGCTCTTGCGGGTCTCGATGGGGAGACTCCAGAGCTGGTCGACGAGGGCGCTGCCCTCGCCGTTCGATGCGTAGCTGGCGACGATGGCGCGGGGATCGGCCGAGTCGTCGGCGGCGCGGTCGCCGCTGGCGCTGAGCCAGGAGTCGACCTCGCCAGGCATACAGCCGTTGGCCTCGATCTTGTACATACGCGCGTCGCCGTAGAGCTCCTCGAGCTCCGCCTCGACCTGCGCGATCGTGTCGTAACCCTTCGCGAGACGCACGGTCTCCTTGAAGAGCGTATCCCACTCCGCCTCGACGATCTTTGCCGGCTCGATCATGTCGCGCGGGTAGGACGGGTTGAGGTGGTAGACGATCGGCTTGGGCTTACGCTCCGACATGTCGAGCAGGTTGCCCTCAGCGTCGTAGGCCGTCTGCCAGATGTTCCAGTGGTTGGCGTAGTAGAGGCGGTTGTCCTCGGCGACGCCGCGGTCGAGATCGAAGTAGCCGTTCTCGGTGCGGAAGAAGCCGAAGCGCCCGAAGTAGTCGAACGTGCGAGGCGTACAACGCTGGACGGCGTAGTCGCCGTTCTGCTCGAGCAGGAAGTCCTGCGTCTTCTCGTCACACTCGGCCTCGAACTGGAGCCCAAGGGACGGATCGAAGACGTTGGTCGTGTAGAGGAGCGAGCCGTCGTTCTTGGTGACGTACTCGCGGTCGCGATGGAGCACCGGCTCGAACGTCTTCTCCTCGGGCACAGGGGCGAAGGAGTTGCGGATGCGGACGAGGCCGCCCTCGCAGTTGTAGATGTCGCCGAAGCTGTAGAAACACGCGTAGATGTCCGGGCTGTACGTGTTCATGGACGTCGTCTCGATATAATCGGACGAGATCCTGGCGCGGTCGGCTTCGACGTAGTTGTCGTCCTGGGGGATGTCCCAGGAGACAGACGCGAACCAACCGAAGTAGCTGCCGAACATGCCGAGGCCGTCGACCATGTTGCGCGACCAGTTCACGCGCATGAACTCGCGATCGAACCAGTTACGGTCGGAGCGGTTCTCCACGATCAGGTTCGTCTGCTCGCCCGTCGCCGTGTTGTAGGCGCGCTGGACGTCGAAGTGATCGACGATCGGGAACGCCGCGACGATGCCGTAGCACGTGTTGTCGGGGAGGAAGTCGTTGATCAGCGGGCCTTCGACCGTCGGGGTCGTCGAGCACGCGTAGAGGACGTCCTGTGTGATCACCCAGCGCACGCGCTTGAGCGAGGACTGGACGCCCTCGAAGTAGAACGAACCCTGCTGGTCCGTGTCCACGATCGTCTGCCTGAAGTACCACTCTTTCTGAGTTTCAAAGATCGACTTCGAGATCTTGTTCGGCTGGGTGCGATCGATGTCATCGACCGTCTGTGCACATCCAAATGCGAACAAGCTCATCGACGCGATCGACGCGCAAAGAAGCGCGCGCCATATCGGCCTCGTCATGCGTTCCTCCTGAGTAAGGGAATGAGACATGTTGGTTTTCCTGCTTTATCTAAGGGTATCGGTCGGAGTGCCCCCGAGAGGGCGTTCACCGAGGTTACACTGTCATGTCACCGGAGCTACTCCTGCAAGGAGCAGGCCGGGAAACACACGCCCATGCCGTGGACCTTATGAGACCCACGACGCGCTGATTACATCAGGTCGTCCGGTGTCTTGTCGTGACCACGGCAGGCAGTGTTAGGATCCTGACGTGGGCGCACAAACCGAACGTACGACGGGGCTTTGTACATGTAAGGTGGCGGGTATGCAACGCAGGCGAGGCGGCACGGAGCGAGGGCTTGACGCAGCCGCTGGGTGTCTCTAGAGGGGTTGAGTCCGTCACGCGAGGCACACCACGCGCGAGGGATGACCGACCACGCTCGCGATGGAGGACGAGGACGATGTCGCTGCTCAAGATGGGGTTTCTCTTCGCCATGTACGCACAGTCGCAGGGAGGTACGCCGATCGAGATGCCGGAGCTCGAGGTCCCTCCGGTCAACGAGCGCGGGCTCGCCTCCTGGTACGGTGACGGGTCCTGGCACGGAGGCATCACCGCGAACGGGGAGGCGTTCGAACCCGAACGCTCCCAGACCTGCGCGCACCGCACGCTGCCCTTCGACACGATGGTGCTGATCGAACGCCGCGCGTCGGGCGCGCGGGCATGGTGTCGCGTCAACGATCGAGGACCTTACGGGGTCGTGGGAGACGACGGCGTGTGGCACGTGAACGTCGGCCGCGACAAGGAGACCAGGTACCGAGGCGTCCTCGACATGTCGATCGCGACGGCGCGCGCCCTCACCGGCCAACCCAACGGTCTCCAATCAATCCTCTTGCGCCACTGGAACCCCAGGAGGCTCGTTCGCTTCGACCTCGCCATCTGGCCGCTCAGGTAGCCCGCAGGAACGCGCTATGCGCATGCGATGCCAAGCTTTTACTTGACGCGACCCCGGTCCATGCCCAGGATGGCTCACTTCCTCCACGGAGAGCTCAAGGATGAGCCCCCAGAGGTCACAACGCGTTGAGATGATTGAGAGCGTCGCCATGAACCGAACACTGAATCCACGACTCGTGCTGCCGCTTCTGATGGCCGCGATGATCGTCCCTGAGGTCGCGTCCGCTCAGGATGAGGGAATGCCGCCTCGCTCTCTCGAGGTCACGGCAGAGCCTGGCTTCGAAGAGGGCAGCGAGCCCGGCTTCGGGGCGGAGTCAGCTCCACCTCAGACCAAGGGAGAGGGCGGCTTCGAGGCGCTCTCGTCGAAGGGTCAGCTGCACGTCGAGAAGAAGGCCGCCGCGATCAAGAAGGCGCATGGCCTCACCATCAAGACACCCGCACGCTCCGCCGCGGCGACCGGTCAGTTCTCGAAGCGCGCCCGCGAAGGTGACGTCGAGATGGTCGCCGTGACTCCCGAGCGCGGACTCGAGCTCTACCGAAACAACACCTCGGCCATTCGCGATAAGCACGTCGAGCCGCTGACCGTGGCCGAGCGTGAGGCGCTCGGCGTGGACACGATCGCGCAGCCCGTTCAGCTCGTGCGGGATGGCACCACTCAGTTCATGGTCTGTCTCTTATACACATCTCCGAGCCCACGAGACAGGCAGAAATCT
>CAJXPN010000013.1 GCA_913058025.1 uncultured Myxococcales bacterium
GAGATTTCTGCCTGTCTCGTGGGCTCGGAGATGTGTATAAGAGACAGACCCAGGTCGGGACGGGGACCTTCGCGCTGATGTTGCCGACGAACTCCATGTCGTCGTAGAGGCCGACGATCGCAGCGAGCGGCCCGATGGAGTTGGCGACGTCGTTGGAGCCGTGGGCGAAGGCGACGAAGCAGGCGGTGATGACCTGGAGGTAGCGGTAGATCTTCTCGACCTGGGCGTGCTGGGCCTCTTTGAGCGCGTCGGGGTCGGAGCGGTCGACGTCCTCTGGGACGGTGAGCGAGGCGCGCCTGATGAGCAGGCTCGTGATGACCGAGGCGATCACGGCGAACACGGTGATGAGGCCGAGGCCGACGATCCAATCGAACTCGACGCCGCCCACGTCGAACAGGCCGGTCTCCTTGTCTCGCAGGTTCTTCAGGCCCTTGAAGAGGAGCACGAGCCCCAGGACGATGAACACCGGGAACGAGAAGATCGGGGACCACCTCGTCGCGGACTCGATGGGAGTCTTCGAGTCGAAGATGGTCTTGCGGATGCCGAAGAAGATGATGAAGGCGAAGACGCCGCCGATCAGCGGGCTGGTCATCCAGGACGCGACGATGAAGCCGAGCTTGCCCCACTGGATCGCGGCCATCCCGAGCGCGGCGACGCCGAAGCCGGTGATCGCCCCCACGATCGAGTGCGTGGTGGAGACGGGCCAGCCAAGGAACGCGGCGATGTGGATCCAGATCGCCGCGCTCATGAGCGCGGCGAGCATCCCCAACGCGAAGATCGAGCCCGCTTCGGCCCCGAGGACCTCGAAGCTGGCCGGGTCGATGATCCCCTTGCGCATGGTGTTCGCCACGCCCGAGCCGGCGAAGAACGCGCCCGAGAACTCGAAGACGGCGGCGATGACCACGGCCTCCTTGAAGGATACGGCCCCGGAACCAACGCTGGTTCCCATGGCGTTGGCGGCGTCGTTGGCGCCGATACTCCAGGCCATATAGAAGCCGAAGACCAGGGCAATCCAGAATACGACTGTCACGTGTGCTCCTTGTCGGGGCGAGTTCGAAGTTCGATGTGAGACGGGTTCATCACGGTCAGCGCGCCAGGAAGAGCCGCAAGCGGTTCCCCATGCGCTCGGCGTGGTTGGCCATGTCTCCGAGCTTGTTGAAGATCTTGTTCCAGACGAAGAGGCTGCCGGGCTTTATCTCGTCCTCGATGGAGAAGAGCCGGCGGGCCAGGTCGTCCTGCACGATGTCGGCCTGGTGCTCCAGGCGGCCGAGCTCGTCGATGAGCTCGAGCGCGCGCTGGGCGGAGGCGCCGGAGAAGCCCGAGGAGGCGAGCCCCTCGGTGAGCGCGGCGAGTTCACAGGCGGCCTCGACGGTCGCCATGACGCGGCGGACGAGCGAGCGGAGCGGCTCGATGAGCTCGTCGTGCGCCTCCATCTCACGCAACGTGAACAGCACGCCCACGTCCTCGGCGCAGTCCGCGATCGCGTCCAGAGAGCTCAGCACGTCGAGGAAGTCGCGGCGGTCGACGGGCATGAAGAGCGTGCGCGGGAGCTCGTCTCGCGCGCGGTTCTTCACGACGTCGGCCTCGTGTTCGAGGTGCGAGATGCGCTCGCTCACCGCACGCACGCGCTGATAATCTCCCTCGTAGAAGGCGTCGAAGAGCAGCGGGATCTGCTCCGCGCACTCCTTGACCTTCTCGGATAGATTCTGTAGCGCATGGAACGGACTGCGGGCGAAGAGCCCCATGATCGATCGCATCATCATCTCAAGAAACCTCGTCGTGGTTCCGCGCGCCCATCCGTGTCGCGTCGCGGTGACCTGAATGCCGAGGAGCCCTTCATGGGCCTCGTTCTGCACTGGAGGCTTCGAACGCTTATGGATCGACGTGTCACCTCAGTGGGTCGGAGCGCGGTGGCCATGGCCATGGCGTCGACCCTCGCTGCACCCTCTATAGCGCGTGCGGAGACCCCGTCACTACATGGCGAGGCAAACGTTACGGTATTGTCACAGTCGGGGGTCGTGGCCTCCGACCATCCGACCGCCTCCGCCATGGGCGCCGAGGTCCTCCGGCGCGGCGGAACCGCCGCAGATGCTGGCGTAGCCACGCTCCTCGCGCTCGGCGTCCTCAACCCGTTCGCCTCCGGGCTCGGCGGCGGCGGGTTCTGCCTCTACCGCCGCGCATCCGACGGAGACTCCGTCGCGCTCGACTTCCGAGAGATCGCCCCCGCCTCGGCCACGCGCGACATGTACGTCGACAGGAAGACCAAGGAGGTCGACCGCGACGCCAGCCGCACCGGCGGCAAGGCCGTGGGCGTGCCGGGCGAGGCCGCGGGCCTCGCCGCGCTCCACGCGCGGTACGGCGCGCTCGACTGGGCCGAGGTCGTTCGGCCCGCGCGCTCGCTCGCCCAGCGCGGCTTCTACGTCGGGGAGCTCCTGCCAAAGCGCCTCGCGCGGAGCGCCGAGAAGCTCGACGCCGCGGGAGGCTTCCGCGCCGCGTTCGCCCCTGGCGGCGACTGGGTCGCGCACCAGGACGTGCTCGAACGGCCCGACCTCGGCAAGACCCTGCTCGCGCTCGAGACACAGGGACCGCGCGCCTTCTACGAGGGCCCCATCGCCGAGGCGATCGTCGCGTCGGTGCGCGCCACCGGCGGCTCCATGACGCTGAAGGACCTCGCGACGTACGCGGTCGAGGAGCGCGCGCCGCTGCGCGGGACCTACCGCGGGCACGAGCTCCTCACGATGCCTCCGCCCTCATCCGGGGGGATCGTCATCATACAGGTGCTCAATATCCTGTCCGGCTTCGACCTCGCCTCGATGGGGTACGGCCCCGCCGCCGTGCACCTGGTCGTCGAGGGGCTCAAGCACGCCTTCGCCGACCGCGCGCGCTGGCTCGGCGACGCCGACTTCGTGAAGGTCCCCGTCGCCAGGCTCATCTCCACCGCGTACGCCGACACGCTGCGCGCCCGAATCGACCCGAAGGCCACCGGCGAGCTCGACTCGTATGGGTCGGACAAGCCCCCGCGCGACGACTCGGGGACCTCGCACGTGAGCATCGTCGACGCGCGCGGTGACATGCTCGCCTGCACCTCCACGGTCAACACGAGCTTCGGCGCCAAGGTCTACGTCCCCGAGTTCGGGATCACGCTCAACAACGAGATGGACGACTTCAGCGCCCAGCCAGGAGTCCCCAACGCGTACGGGCTCGTGGGCAACGAGCAGAACGCGATCGCGCCGGGGAAGCGGCCGCTGAGCTCGATGAGCCCCACGCTCGTGCTGCGCGACGACGCGCCGTTCATGGCCGTGGGCGCCAGCGGCGGGCCCACCATCATCACCGGCACGCTGCTCGCGATCCTGCGCGTCATCGACTTCGGGTTCTCACCCCGTGACGCGATCACGAGCCCGCGCATCCACCACCAGTGGCTCCCACACAGGCTCTTCGTAGAGCCCGGAGACGCGCGCCTCGACGGCCTCGACGCGTTCGGCCACGAGGTCGACGTCCGCCCCGCCTTCAACAGCGTCCAGATGGTCGTGCGCCGCGACGACGGCGCCTGGGAGGGCGTCTCCGACCCCAGAAAGCTCGGCCGACCCGCCAACCAGGGCCCTTCGCCCGACAAGGAGCAGACCCGATGATCGAAGAGCTCGAGGGCGGAACCATCACCACCCGCCACCGCTACACCGTCGGCCCGAGGCGCGACGCCGTCGCCTCGACCTCCATCCACGAGGGCGTCCGGGAGCCCTTCGACCGGCCCGTCTGGATCCACGTCTACGACCTGGGCGAGGACCACGAGCAGATCGAGGTCCGCCTCGTCGAGACCGCGCACAAGGTCGCCTCGCTCGACCACCCGCGCGCGCTGGCCGCGCTCGACCACGGCCAGCTCGACATCGGCGTCCCCTTCGTCATCACCACGCGCTCCGAGCGCCCTCCCCTCTCCTCGCTCCTCGCCCGCGTGGGCACGCTCTCTCCCGCAGAGACCGCCGCGCTCATCGGCGCGATCGCGCCCGCGATCGACGCCGCGCACGACGCCGGCGTCGTCCACGGCGCGCTCTCGCCGCGCTGCATCTTCACCGACGACGACCTCGAGGACGCCGTCCTGGGTCACATCGGATCGGGCCTCACCTACGACGAGCTGCTCGCCGTCGACGAGGGCTCCCCGCTCCAGCGCGACAGCCTCGCCCCGCTCCCCCCCGAGATGTGCCGCGGTGAGGTCTCCCAACACACCCCCGAGGGCGACCTCTACGCCCTCGGCGCCCTCGTCTACCAGTGCCTCACCGGCTCACACCCCTTCTTCCCCGAGGACGAGGACCTCGAGGTCGGGCTCACACACATCAAGTCCCGGCACGCTCGCCCACTCGACGAGCTCGGCTTCGACGCACCGCTCTCCGACCTCATCGGCGCCGCGCTCGACCCCGACCCCGACGATCGCCCCGCGCGCGCCACCGAGCTCGCCCGCGAGCTCGGGATCCTCACCCGTGAGCTCACTCCAGAGCGCACCAACCGCTCCCTCGAAGAGCGCCAGACACCCGCGCGCTCCGACCGCGACTCACGCGCGTCCCGCTCCGACGACGACCTCGATGGGAACGCCCCCGACGAACGCGGCGCCGTCGCCGCCATCGCGATCCTCGCGCTCCTCGCCACAAACATAGGCTGGGTCCTCTTCACGGCCCCCTTCGCGCAGGCGCCCGAGACCACGGAGGCGTCACAGCCTCCCGCGCCCCTCTCCATCCTCCCGCAAGGGCTCCAGCTCGACAGCGAGCCCCAGGGCGCGTCCATCCACGTCGTCCGAACCGACGGCGAGGACCTCCTCGGAGAGACCCCTCAGATCATCAATCCTGCGCTCCCGCGCAACGAATCGATGCGACTGCGCATCTCAGCCGATGGTCACAGGTCGGTCCTGCTCGACGTCGAGCGAAGGGCCGATGGCCAGGACGTCAAGCTCGTGCTCGAGCGCGCGGACTGACCCCCCGACAGTTCCTCATATGAGGAATTTTACACTCAGGACTGGAAACATCTCCAAAACGTGCTTATTGTCTGAATAAGCCGAGGCGATGTGTCGTTTCATAAGCATGAGGCAGGACTTAGTCCCGCTCCATTCTCTGGAATCCTCAGACTCTTCTCGGAATTATTTTTCCAGTGTGGTTGACTTATTACAGCACTGGTGAAATAACAGTCGACGTCAGAACGTTGACACCCTGGATGGAAGGAGACCCCTTCCGCCGTCGTCAGTGCCCGTGTGCGGGGTAGGTTGCATCCCTTCCCAGTATCCCTCCAAGATATCTGCCAAGCTTCCTACCAAGCTTCCCACCCTACCTTCCCACCGACCTTACTTCGCACACGAGCACAGACGACACGGCGAAGCCGGCTCCTCTCACGAGGGGCCGGCTTCGCCGCTTCTTGCGTCCACTCCTCGAGCCGAATCGGTTTGTGTCCTCGCGCGCCTCGCCCTAAAACCTCCTGACCCGAACCAGGAGACGAGCGTGAGCGACAAGACACAGGCCATGAAGACCCCCATCGCGTTCGTCGAGCGCTCCTGCCTCGAGCCGTTCGCGCTCCCGGAGCGCGGGCTTCGGCTCGACCCAGGGGGGGCCATATACACCTCGCTCCGCGACCACGTGGCCTTCGCCCCGAGAGGACCGCTGGAGGAGGACCCCTCCAGGAAGCAGCTCATCCCCTACATCGTCGTGGGCGACCATGAGCTCGTCTTCGTCACGCGACGAACCCGCGCACAGACCGAAGCGCGCCTGCATGACAAGATGTCGTTCGGGGTCGGCGGACACCTCGAGGTCGAGGACATCGCCCAGGGCTCCGACCCCATCCTGGCAGGCGCCGCGCGGGAGCTCCTCGAGGAGCTCGCCATGCCCGCCCAGTGGGCCGAACGCATGGTCTACCGGGGCGTCATCAACGACGACACCTCCGAGGTCGGCTCCGTCCACCTTGGCGTCGTCTTCAGCCTGGACGCGCCCGAGCACGAGGCCGTCTCGATCCTCGAGCGCGACAAGATGACCGGTTCCTGGATGACCCACGGCGAGGTCGGCGCGCACGCGGACGCCCTCGAGAGCTGGTCTGCCCTGTTGCTCGGTGAGCTCCCCCGGTTCTTTCAGGCCACATGAGACGCCGCGTCGATCACGCGTCGAAGACGAACTCGCCGTGCAGGACGTTGGCGACGCGGTCGAGGTCCTCCTGTGGGATCACCCAGGTCAACCTCGCGCTCGAACAGAACGGCGCGCTGGAGACGACCCCCTCACGCGTGAGCACGGACTGCGCCTCACGCGCCCACCTGGGCACCGCGCCGACGCCGTGCCCGATGAGTGAGATCGCGGCGGACCTGACGACCGACGCGCCCATCCCCTCGAGCTCGCTGGCGAGCGCGTCCGGGCCGGCGAGCAACGCCGCGTTGAGCAGGACACGCGCGGACGCGCCCGGCTCCCAGGCGAACGCGATGGGTGAGTGCTCCTCGAGGCGCTCGACCACCGCGTCGGCAGCCTCGCCCGCAGCTCGGACGACCATCACGTCCCTGGCGTGACTCACCGCCATGTGCGGAAGCCCACGCTCGGCGCGCGCCGCGCGCTCGTCGAACCCGTCCGGTCGCACGATCGTCCCCTTCGAGCCCTCCATGTGCGTCGACCTCGCGTAGAGCGAGATCCGGGCGTCTCGCGCGAACGCGACCGCCTGCTCGTTGAGCACGCTCGCGCCCCCACGCGCCATCTCGATCATCTCCTCGTAGCTCAGCTCGGCGAGCTGCTTCGCGTCCACGACGACCCGAGGATCCGCGCTGTAGACGCCGTCGACGTCGCTGTAGATCTCGCACGCCTGGGCGCTCAGCGCCGCCGCGAGCGCGACCGCGGTCGTGTCCGACCCGCCTCGCCCCAGCGTCGTCACCTCGCGCTTGTAGCTCGTCCCCTGGTAGCCCGCCACGATCACGATGTGGCCTCGCCGCAGCTCGTCCTGAACCCGGAACGGCCTGACGTCCATGATGCGCGCGTTGGAGTGGCTGTCGGTCGTGATGATGCCGCACTGAGAGCCGGTGAGGCTGATCGCCTCGTAGCCCTCCTGGTGGATCGCCATCGACAGCAGCGCCATCGAGATCCGCTCCCCCACCGAGAGCAACATGTCCAACTCACGGCGAGACGGCTCCGGTGAGAGCTCGCGCGCCATGTCGAGCAGCTCGTCGGTGGTGCGACCCATCGCCGAGACGACCACGACGAGCTCGTGCCCTTGGCGCTTGCGCGCGATGACCTTACGCGCCACGCGGCGGATCTTCTCGAGATCCGCGACCGACGAGCCCCCATACTTTTGAACGATGATCGCCACGGTGTCCTCCTTGGACGTGACCGAAGACGCGCTACGCGGTGAGCCCGCGCGGTGTCAGGACGAAGAGCCGCCGACGAGGAACGGGAACGCGGCGCCGAACAGCGCGAAGAACGCTCCCGCGCCCGCGCAGAGCGCGACCACGACGTGGAGCCCGATGAGCAATGCCCCCGCTGCGACCACGACTGAGATGAGCCCCACGACAGCCAGCCCCGCGGAGCGCAGCTTCGGGTCGATCCCCAACGCAGCGAGCACCATCGCGAGCGCGCCCATGACCGCGGGCGCCACCGCCAATACGATGACTCCGCCCGACGCGCCGCCGAGGACGAACGCCAGCGGCGTCGCGCCGATGAGCGGCAGCGACGAGAAGGCGCCGAGGACACGCTGCCCCTTCGACCCCACGCCAACTTGCGAGGGGATCTGCTGGATCATGCTGCCGGTCGAGTTCGAGCGCGACGCCACGGGGAGCTCCGAGTGCGACGCCGCCGGAGCGGGCCGAGCAGGCTCGACGTGGGGCGCGGGCGGCTCGGGCTCGACGGCCTGAGGCGCCTGCTCGGCGCGACCCTCTCGGCCGGGGAACATCTCCATCTCCATGCCCGTGAACATGGGCGTGGGGAGCGGATCGCGCGGCTTGAACTGCTCCTCTGGTTCCTCGAACGGCGCGGAGGTCTCACCGAACTCCGGCGCGCTCGCGTCGGCGGCCGGCACACTCGACGGGTCCACGCCCGTATCGAGCTCCGCGTCCCCTTCGTCGAACGCGTACTCGCCGGGGGCGTCGTCTGCCCCGCCAGTGTCGAAGCTGAACGGCGCGAGGTCGTTGATGTTTGCGACCTGCGTCTCGGCGAACGGATCGATGCCGGGGGCGTCCTCGGCCTCCGAGAACTCCTCACCGATCGAACTCATGTCCATGGGCGAGACGTCGAGATCGTCAGCCAACGCGCCCAACTGAATGACGGGCTGGGAGCCGAACCGATCGGGGATCGCCTCGTTCATCGAGATCGCGCCGAAGTCCGGAGACGGAGTTGGCTTGCCGTTGAAGGACGCCTCGAGCTGCTTTCCGAACTCTTCGCTCGCCACGCTGGACGAACTCTCACCGGGATCGGAGGGCGACTCGCCCACAGGCTCCGTGGGCCTGGCCGGCAGCGAGAAGCTCGGGGTGTCGTCGCCCTGCGCCTTGACGTCGCCGGGCCTTGGGAGGGTGTAGGAAGACCCTCCGAGCGGCGACACGCCCTCGTCGGCGGTCCTGTCGCGCTTCTTGGGCATCTTGAGCACACCCGTGATGGGTGCGCGGCTCCCTGACGCGTCTCGCTCGTGGTTGATGCCGGGGATCCCGAACATCGTCCCCTTCGTCTCGCTCTCCTTGGCGTCCTCCTGCTTGCGCGTGGACCTGAGCTTCGCGAGCAAGCGCTTGCGGTTGTCCAGGCCGTCTACCTCCTTCTCGGCGAACTCCTGGAGCTGTTCGACGCCGATGGCGGCCGTCGGGAGGTCGTCGTCGTCACCCTCGGACACCTCGGACAACTCGGCGCCCACGGGCGCCTCGAACGAGGGCGCCGGCATCGAGAACATCGTCGAACGCGACGCATCCTCGTCCGGAACATCATCGAGCGCCGCCTTCATCTCCTCGAGCGAGGGCGCCGGCATCGAGAACATCGTCGAGCGGGACGCATCCTCGGACGGCGCCTCCTTCCCGGCTGCCTTCTCTGCGGCCTGCTCCTGAGCCAGGACGTCCTCCAGGCTCATCCCCATCAACGTGGCGTGTTTGACGGGCTTGGACTCGGTGAACTTCGCGAACAGCGCCCCACCGTCCTCGCCATCGTCCTCGTCGCCGTCGAACGCTCTGGCGAAACCACCCATGGGTCCGCGCGGCTGATCGTTGTCCTCCACGGGCACGTTCGGCGCCCGGCGCTTCCCCAGGCTCGGCAGCCCCCCCATCGCCGTCGAGCGCAGGTCGAGCCCGCTGGAGTCCACCTCTTCTGCTGGCTCGCTGTCGAACGAGAACGAATCCGCCGACACGATCTGCGTCGGCATGCCGTCGTCATCGTCCTCGACCTCGGACACCATGGCCTGAGGCAAGGATCCGGAGGGCAGACCGAACATCGTCTGGCGACCAGGGTCGGGCTTCTCGACCGCCTCGTCCTCTTCGTTCGGGGCGTTGAAGTTGATCCCAGGAATCCCCATGATCGTCTTGTTTGGATTCTGATCGCTCAACGAGCTCTCCTGGTGGCGTTTCCGCGCCGGAATGAGACCCCATGGGCCATGTTCATCCAGCCCCTCAACCTTAGTGGCGACGCCTCGGCGTTGTCAAAGATATCACCCGCGCGTCACGCGCCGAGCGATTGCAAACCCTCATGCGCCTCGGGATGGTCAGGCACGATCTCGATCACCCTCGCGTAGTGAATCGCTGCCTCGTCCGGCGCTTCGAGGTACTCCACGGCGATCCTCGCCATCGACAGGTACACCTCCACGCGGTCCTCGTCCGAGGTCACCTGGGACGCGCTCCTGTTCAGCAGCGCGTAGCGCTCCGGCCACCTCCCGGACACCTCATAGAGCGACGAGAGCAGCGACACCGCCCTCCAATCCCCAGCGCTCCGCTCCACGCGAGCCTCCCAGAGCGCGATCGCCTCGTCACTCGCCTCACCGGCGCCGGGCTCGCCCGGGCCTTCCGGCCAGGACTCCTTGCCCTCGAACCCTCCACCCCAGCGCTCCCGCGCGCTCTCCCAGGCGCCCCGCAACTCCAACCTCCGGCACACCTCGGCGTACTGTTCCCAGACGTCCTCCCCCGCCTCGAGCGCCCCCTCGAGGTGCGCCGTCCACGCGACGTCGTCTCCCCTCTCCTTCGCGACCTTCGCCGCGCTCACGGACACCACCCCTCGGCGCTTCTCGCCAGCCTGCTCCAGCAGGTCCTCGTAGAGCCCCTCGACGATCTCCTCTTGCGCCCCCACGCTCAGAGTCTCCAACGTCTTGAGCGTCCTCCTCGACGTCCGCGCGCCCTCCTCCGCCATGTACGCCCCCCACGTCAGCAGCGCGCGCTCTCGCTCGCCCGACGCAGACAGCGCCCTCACCCACGCCTCGTGGGTCTCCGCGTCGCCGTCCTCTCGCACCGACTCGAGCCAGGCGAGCGCCGGCGCGTTCCCCCTCGAGGCCAGCTGCTCGGCCAACTTCAACGCGTTGCGCCCTGACGGCGCCTCGCCCCTCATCGCCCACGCCTTGCCCAGGTACGGCACGCCTCGGTCCGGGTCCCCGAGCTTCGCCGCGTACAGCTTCACCACAGTCAGGAGAACCTGCGCGCGCTCCTCACCGTCGAACAGCTCGAGCCCGTCCTCGTACAACGACACGAGCTCCGCCCAGTTGTGGGCCGTAAGGAACTCCTGGCGCCGCGCGTTGAGCTGCTCGATCCGACGCTCCAGGCTCAACCGCTCGTCCATATGCGACTGCGTCGCCTCCTGCGTCATCTCCGCGAGGCCCTCCTCGAAGTCGGAGGGATCCATCGCCACCGTCTCCTGCTCGACCCAGTCGTCCTCGGAGTCGCCAGGGCCGTCTCCGATCGGGGACTCGTCCATCAACGCGCTGAACTCCACGTCGGCCGGCTTCTTCAGCGCCTCGAGCCTCGACTTCAGGCTCTCCGTCTTCGCCGTCGCCCGGACCTCACCCCTCATGAACGGGTTGTCCTGGACCGAGGACGACCTCTTGAGCGCCTCGCTGGGCATCGGCGGCGGCACGGACACCGCCTCGTCCGCCTCGCTCACCCTCAACATCGACTCCTCGGACTCCTCGAGCGCCTCGGCCTCGTCGACGAGCAGCAGCTCCTCATCGGAACCCTCCGACTCCTCGACGAGCAGCAGCTTCTCATCGGAACCCTCCGACTCCTCGATGAGCAGCAACTCCTCCCCATCCTCCCCATCCTCCCCGACGATCTCCGAGAGCGCGTCGAGCACGTCCTCGTCCTCGCCGAACGCCATCGGGTCCGACGCGGGACCCGTGACCGGCCCGGTCACGGGGTCTGGCTCCGCGGTGGCCTCCTCGCTCGACGGCGCCGCGGCCTCGAGCTCCTCGGCCAACCTCGACGCCACGCGATGCAGCTCCACGTAGAGGCGCCCCTCGCCTCTGAGCTTCTCCACCACGTCCGCGCGCAGCACGTCCACGACGTGGGCGATCGGACCGAACGGATCCCGGCGCGCGAGCTCCCGCTCGAACTCCCTCGTCAGCTCCTCCTTGGCGCCCTCGTCCCCCGACAGCGCCCGCTCCACGCATCCCATGACGCGCTCCACCGGCCCGAGGTCGACCGACAGCTCCTGCTCGGTCGCCCACGCGTGCCTCGGCACGCGCACCGCCGCGTCGTAGCGCGCAGCCACCAGCACGTGCGCGCCCACGTACCCACCGCTCGTCGGCCTGATCACCCCCGCCTTCGCCAGACGATCGAGCTCCGCCTCGCTCAGCGACACCCCGCAGCGCTCGAGCCACTCCGCAAAGTCACTCCCCCTCATCGCTTCACTCGGCTCGACCATCGGAATCAACTCCTCGCCCATCTCAACACCACGAGACACACTGAACCCGCCACACGCGCGCCTCAGGTCATCTCCGTTCCTTTCATGAGCTCTTCCAGTATTACGGTGGCGTAGGCACCTGAAGGAAGGAAAAACCTCAACCTCAGCGTCCCCTCCGCCCCCTCCACCGAGACCCCCGTCGGATACACCACGTACGGCCTCCTCCCTCCCGGCGTCATCGAACCCATCTCGTCGAACTCCTCACGCCCGATGCCACGCGCCTCGAGCACCTCATCCTCACGCCTGGCCACGCCACCCTCTGGCCCGATCATCTTCGGCCCGTACATCGGCCCGGTGATCACAAGCTCGCCCTCGTCCAGGCGGCGCTGCCCCTCCTCGACCTCGTCCGGCTCGACCCTGAACACGCCGCCCGCCCCCCTCAAACCCATGACGTCTCCCGCCTCCACCACGTCCAACGTCTTCGACTCGACCCGCCTCAGCAGCGCGTCGTTGAACAGCGCGCTCTGCACCGAGTTCACGCACAGCCGCCTGAGCTTCCGGTCGCTCACGCGCTCCGTCCCCCTCAACACGCCGAGCCCCATGCGCAGCGTCTCACCCTCTCTGCCGAAGCGCTGGTCACCGTAGTAATTAGGCGCCCCGCCGCGCTCGAGCTCCCCCATGATCGCCTGCGCGCGCTCCAGCGCGCCCTCCTCGACCTCACGGACCACGAGCTCGAACGTGTTCCCCTTGAGGTGACCCCTCTTGAGCTTGTTCTTGTGGCGCGTCGCCTTGAGCACCGTCACGCCCTGGCACACCTCCCCTAGCATCTCCTCGGGCTCGAGCCCGCGCCCGGGCAAGGACACCCACTGGCGCGTCACCGCCACGCGATCCTTGAAGCCCGCGACCCCCACGTCACGAGGCTTCACGTCGAACGCCTTCGCGATCCTCTTGACCGCCCACGGCGTCGACGCGTCACGACACTCCACCCACAGGTAGACGTGATCGCCCTCCCCGCTCGGCTCGTACGCCGGGACCTCCTCCACGATGAAGTCCTCCGGCTTCGACTTGTATACCCCCCCGACGCCGCCCATCTCCGCCGTCCTGCACACCCTAACCGGAACCCTCAGGGTCGTCTCATCCCCCATATCCTCTCCTCCCGCGCCCCGTCGTGACTTGGGCCGCATGTCTGAACGTGTTACCATAATCAAGGGCCGATTCGGCCTCGTGACTCCTTCATCTCGCGACGGCGACGATGGCACAAGAACAACCTAAACGCTCGCTCGACGACGCCCCCCACGAGATCGCGCGCGCCACCGCGTCGATGCTCGACGCGCGCGCACGCGCAGGCGCCCTCACGCTCGACCCGGACACCCCCGGCGCCCTCGTCTGCTCCTCCATCACGCGCGCCACCGACTCCTGGCTCTCCACGCTCTGGCGCGCCGCCGCGCCGGACCTCGTCCCACGGTCGTCCATCTGGGCGCTGGGCGGCTACGGCCGCCAGGAGCTCTCCTTCTTCAGCGACCTCGACCTCCTCATCCTCTTCGACGACGACCTCGCCTCCTCACCCCACGCTCACTCCCAGGTCGAACGCTTCATGCGTTGGGTCCGCCTCACGCGCCTCGAACTCCGGCACGCCGTACGCACACCCGCTCAGATGGTCTCCGCCCTCTCCGAAGACCACCGCACGCCCATCTCCATGCTCGACGCGCGCCTCGTCTCTCGTGGCCAGGACGCCCACGCGCACGCACACCCGAGAGACCTCGCGCTCCCACACCTGCGCGCCCAGGACGAAGGCCGCGCGTTCTCCCAGCTCCTCCTCGACGGGATGCGCGCGCGGCACGAGCGCGCCGGCGCCACCGTCTACATGCTCGAGCCACAGCTCAAGACCGGCGTCGGCGGCCTGCGCGACCTGCACGCCCTCCGGTGGGCGTCGCTCGCGCGCTTCGGGCTCTCGCCCGAACGCCTCGAACGCGCACCCGCGTGGTCCCCTCACTCCACCCTCTCCTACACGCGCTCCCTCGACTGGCTCCTGCGCGCGCGCCACGCCCTCCACCACGCGCTCGGCCGCAAGCACGACCGCCTGCGCTTCCCGGAACAAGAACTCCTCGCGCACCGCCTCACCGGCACGCCCGACACCCCCACCTCCGCCCGCGTCGAGTCCTTCATGCGCGAGCACTACCGCCAGGCGCGCGCGGCAGAACGTCTCGCGCGCCGCGCCCTCCTCGCCTGGCGGCAACCTGCCCTGCGCCCACGACCGACCCCCCTCGGCGCGCACCTCCACGAGCTAGACGGAACCCTCGGCGCCTCTACGGACGGCGGCTTCGTCCCCTCGCTCTCGAACACGCTCGACGCCATCACGCTCGCGCACCGGCTCGACCTCTCGCTCGACCCCGACCTCGAACACAGCCTCCACGAGGCTCAGCCCCGCTGGCGCGACGACCTCTCAGTCGAGCCCGAACTCGCTGCGCGCGTCGGCGCCCTCCTCACAGACGTCCACGCACCGCCCGAGCGCTCGCACACCCTCCTCGAACTCGGCGTCCTCACCGCCGCCATCCCCGAGCTCTCTCCCCTCGTCTGCCACGTCCACCACGACACCTTCCACGTCTACACCACCGACGAGCACTCCCTCAGGTGCCTCGAGCGCGGCCGCGCGCTCCTCTCCGCACGCCCCGACCCCGTCGGCGACCGCTGGCCCCCGCTGCGCGAGATGGCCTCTCGCGCCCCCCACGACCTCCTCCTGCTCGCCTGCCTCCTCCACGACGTCGGCAAGAACCGCGGCGGCGACCACTCACGCGTCGGCGCCGACCTCGTCCCCGACATCTCCCGGCGCCTCGGCCTCCCACCCGCCCTCTCCGACTCGCTCTCGTTCCTCGTCCTCGAGCACCTCTCGCTCTCGCTCGCGGCAAAGCGCCACGACATCACCTCTCAGGAGGTCCTCGACCCCCTCGCCGCGCGCATCGGCGACGTCGCGACCCTCGAAGCGCTCACGCTGCTGACCTTCTGCGACTCCTCCACCATCGCCCCCGAGGGCATCGGTGACTGGGACGCATCGCTCCTCCTCCAGCTCCACCACGCCCTGCGACGACGCCTCGAACAGGACGCCTCACACCACGCCGCGCTCGCGCTCGCAGCGCGCTCTTCGGAGGCCTTCCACGCCCTCGAGCCCGCGCGCGCCGCGCGCACGCTCGCGCTCTTCGAGGACCTCGTACTCGACTCGAGCACCCCCATCCAGGAGCCCGGCACGCTCGCGCGCCAGTTCGACCTCTTCACGCGCTGGCTCGACACCAGGACCCCACAGACCCACGCCACCCCGCTCCCCGCGCGCGGGTACATCGAGGTCATCGTCTGCTCGCCCTCACACACACACACCCTCTCCTCACTCTCCGGCGCCTTCGGCGCACAAGGGCTCCAGATCCTCTCGGCGCGCATGTCCGTCGACCCACGACGCACCTTCCTCGGCGTCTTCCACCTCGCGCGCCAGACCGCGCACCACTTCGCGCGCGTCCCCTCACACCAACGCACCGTCCCGGACCAGGCGAGCGCGCTCGCGATCGCGGCCGTCGCCCTCGCCGCGCTCGACGCCTCACCGCTCGAGATCGCCGAGCGCGTGGGCGCTCGCCTCGCCGAGCCACGCTCGCGG
>CAJXPN010000014.1 GCA_913058025.1 uncultured Myxococcales bacterium
TCGTCGTGGGCGAGGTGTTGTTGGCGCCCGAGTCGAGCTGGCCCGCGTCACCTTCACCGATGATTACGACGCCACCACCACCACCACCACTCCCGGTCGGGAGACAGCCAGATACGAGTGGCAACACTGTGAATATAGTGAAGAGAAAGTGTCGTGTTCTGGGCTTTGAATATTCGCTACTGAAAGGCAATAGCCCCTCCTTTTGTTACATGCAGTATGTGGACGTATCGATCCCGAACGGGTCGATGGTCACACAACCCATACCGAAGGCGCAGTCGCCGGCGTCCACGCACGACCTCAGGCAGAGCGGGACGGGCGTCCCCAGGGGGATGGGCGTCATGAAGTCGACGCAGGTGGTCCCGTCGAGGCAGGTCATCGACGGCATGGTGCAGTCGCGCGGGGAGCAGATCCCGCCAGGGCTGAAGGCCAGCAACGGGCTGCCGTTCAGGAGCGTTGTCTGATCGAAGCACCTCGAGTTCGCGCTGCGGCCCAGGCACGCGGCCTCCGCGCCGGCGCAGGGCGACCCGTGCGCCGCGGCCCCGGGAGGGGGCGCGCAGTCGTCGTCGGAGTCGAAGTCGCAGCCGGAGGGGCAGCAGCCGTCGTCGTCGATGCAGCGGGTGGTCGTCGGGTTCAGCGTGCAGGCCGCGTCGCATGCGTTCGCCGAGCCCGAGTAGGAGTAGGTCGAGCATACGTCGGGTGGTGCGGGGCAGTCGTCGAGGTCGACGGGGCAGTTGCCGTCGCATGTCTCGCCAGGTTCGGTCCGGCCGTTCCCGCAGCCCGTGCAGTCGTCGTCGTCCTCGGGCGCGCAGCCTGCGGCGCAGCAGCCGTCGATGGGGCCGCACCGGTTGATTCGGGTGATCGTGCAGGTCCCGCAAGGAGAGCCTGGCGCGAACTGGACGGTCGCGCACGAGCCGCCGCCGCTCGAGTCGTCGCAGTCGTCGATGGAGGTTGGACAGAAGCACTCCTGGTCCACCGGGATCACGGTCCCGTCGGGGCACGTCTTGCCAGGGTCGCCGGCGTCTTCCGGCTCACCCGCGTCGTCTGCGCTGCCCGCGTCGTCCGCGTCGTCCGCGTCGTTGGCGTCTCCTGCTGCGTCCGGGGTGCTCGCGTCCGGGACGCCTGCGTCCACCGGGCTCGCGTCCGGGACGCCTGCGTCCACCGGGCTCGCGTCAGGGGCGCCCGCGTCGAGGGTGCCCGAGGCGTCGACGGACGCCGCATCACTCGCGGCGTCGACGTCCACGCCGCCACCGCCACTACCACCGCCTTGAGGGAGACACGCGGAGAGCGCGAGGCTGGAGAGCAGCGTGAGAGCCGACAGAGTGAGGTGCTTCATGGCGTGTGCTCGGCGGGTTCGTAGAGAGGGTTCAGATGCAGTAGGTCGGGCCGTCTGGGAAGAGGATGTTGACGCTGCTGCAGGTCATGTTGCCCGAGCAGCTCGAGCTGTCCGCGCACTCCTCGAGGCAGACCGAGATCGGGTCGTTGGTGCCGAAGATGCCCATGATCGTGACGCACGAGCTGCCGTTGCGACAGCCTGCTCCGGCGAGCGTGCAGTCGAGCGGGGTGCAGATGCCGCCGGGGTTGACGAGCATGCCGATGAGGGGGTCGACGAGCGTGATGTCGGACTGGGAGACGCATATTGTGGGGGAGCTGATGTTCTCACACGCGGTCTCGTTGCCCAGGCACGGCGCGCCGTGGCGCGCCGTGCCCACGGGCGGGGAGCAGTCGTCGTCGGATTCGAAGTCGCAGCCGGAGGGGCAGCAGCCGTCGCGGTCGATGCAGCGGGAGATCGAGGTCTCGGTGCAGCGGGCGCTGCACGAGCTCGCCGAGCCCGAGTAAGAGTAGGTCGAGCACGCGTTCGAGGGGGCCGGGCACTCGTCGACGCTGCGGGGGCAGTCGCCGTCGCAGGTCTCGCCCGGGTCGCGCTGGCCGTCGCCGCAGCCGGCGCAGTCGTCGTCGTTGTCGGGCGAGCAGCCGGAGGGGCAGCAGCCGTCGAAGGGGCCGCACGCGTTGATCTGCGTGACGGTGCAGGTGCCGCAGGGGGAGCCGGGTGAGAAGCTCACCGAGCCGCACTGGGCTCCGCCGTCGTCGCAGTCGTCGATCGAGGTCGGGCAGATGCACGACTGCCCGGTAGGCACGACCGAGCCGTCGGGGCACGTCTTCGTCGTGGGCGTGGTGTTGTTGGGGTTGGGGTTGTTCGTGGCGTTGTTGGTCGAGGTCGTGTTGTTCGGGCCGCCCGCGTCGGCGCCGTTGTTGACGTCGGTGTCTTCGACACCGCCACCACCTCCACCGCCGCCAGAGTCCGTCCCGCTGGGGAGGCACGCCGAGAGCGCGATGGAGGAGATGAGCGTGAGCGTGAGCCTGACGAGGGTGTGTTTCATTGTGTACTCGGGGAGGTCGTGGGCGCGTGAATGGGTCGCCATCAGATACAATAGAAGCCAGTTTCGGGGCCGCCCTGACACGACAGGTCGTCCCGGCGGCAGTCCGCGTCGGACTGGCAGGGCCTCAGGCATACAGGGAGGTTGGCCATTCCACTCAGGCCCACACACTCGGTTCCGTTGTTGCAGCTCCCCTCGCTGCACCCGATCTGCGTGCAGAGGCCGCCTTCGGGCAAGCCCTCGAGGAAGTCCTGATCGAAGCACTGGTCCTCACAGGCCTCGGGGTCCTGGGTGCACGCCTCTCCGTGGAGGATGGGGGCGTTGGCGCAGTCGGGGTCGTCGACGCGCTCGCACCCATCGGGGCAGCAGCCGTCCTCGCCGCCGCACGCGGTGATCTCTTCGACGACGCACTCGGCGGTGCACAGGTCCGCGTCGCCCTCGATGGAGACGCGACGGCATGAGCCGACGACCTCGAGGCAGTCCCGCTCGCGGGGGCATTCACCGTCGCAGGTCTCGCCCGGGTCGACGCGGCCGTTGCCGCAGCCGGCGCAGTCGCTGTCGTTGTCCGACGAGCAGATCTGTGGGCAGCAGCCGTCGATCACACCACAGACGTTGATGACGCTCGAGGAGCACGTGCCGCAGGCGCCGCCGGAGGTGAAGACCTCGGCGGTGCAGGGGTCACCGTCGTCGCAATCGGCGGCGCTGGCGGGGCAGCCGCACGCCTGAGCGACGGGGACGACCGAGCCGTCCGAGCACGTCTTCGTCGTGGGCGAGGTGTTGTTGGCGCCCGAGTCGAGCTGGCCCGCGTCACCTTCGATGATCACGCCTCCGCCGCCTCCACCGCCCCCCCCGCTCGGGAGGCACGCCGCGCCCATGGGGAGCGTGAGCAAGAGCGCCAGGTTGTAGAGTTTAGAACGACGGGTCATGGACGCTCCAACGCGTATGGGTGTCATGAAGACGTGGTCACTCTAGTCCACCCCTCGCGACGCACAACATCATCGACGATCGTATCACTGTGTAGCGAAACGCGCGCCGTCGCGCCAGAGCTTGTCGTGCGCGGGTGTATCGGGTCACAATGCCGCGCGAGAGTGATCCGTGAAGAGGGAGTGAGATGGGGTTCAAGAAGGTCGTCAAGAAGTCGCTGTCGGACTCGGTTTTCGAGCAGCTGCGTGACGAGATCGTGAGCGGCCGGATGGAGCCGGGGGAGGCGTTGCCCGCCGAGCGGGGGTTGAGCGAGACGCTCGGTGTGAACCGCGGCGCGGTGCGCGAGGCGCTCAAGCGGCTCGAGCAGGCGAGGCTGGTGTCGATCCAGCAGGGCGGCTCGACGCGGGTGCTCGACTACACGAGGACGGCGGGGACGGACCTGCTGTCGTCGCTGCTGGTGGACCCGGACGGGAGGGTGAACACGCGCGTGGCGCGCAGCGTGATGGAGATGCGCAGTGAGATGGCCTCGGACATCGCGCGGCTCGCCGCGCGCCGTCGCCAGCCCGAGCACCTCGAGGTGCTCGACGCGTTGCTCGGGAGGATGCACGAGCAGCGCTCGGACCTGGTGGCGCTCCAGGACCTCGGGATGGACTTCTGGACGGAGGTCGTGCAGGCGGCCGACAACGTGGCCTACCAGCTCGCGGTGAACTCGCTGCGTGAGTCCTACGGCCTGTTCAAGCGCCTCCTCATGAACGTGCTCGCCGACGAGCTCGCCGACCTGGAGGGCTACCGCGCTGTGGTCGAGGCGGTGCGTGAGCAGGACGAGCCTGAGGTGGAGTTCGCCACGAGGGAGCTGCTCGGGATCGGCCAGGGCCGGCTCGACGAGGTGCTCACCGCGTTGGAGGCGACCCAACAGGAGTGAGTCTGGTTTGGAGGCACGTGCGCTCGAGTCGGTCGTGTTCGACCTGGAACCCACGAGCGCGAGGTCACCGAGCAGAGCGTCGCGCGCTGGAGGTCACTCGGCGGGAGGCGGCGCGTCGGCGCCCTCGTCGTCGCCTGTCTCTGCGTCGATCTTGGCGTCCTTCTTGGCGCGCTCACGCTCTCGCCACTCGGTCTTCTCGACGCGGTCGGAGAGCTGCCAGCCGGATGACTCTCGGCGC
This sequence comes from uncultured Myxococcales bacterium, assembly GCA_913058025.1. Classification (GTDB taxonomy): domain Bacteria; phylum Myxococcota_A; class Bradymonadia; order Bradymonadales; family Bradymonadaceae; genus CAJXPN01. The sequence goes on from CAJXPN010000014.1 coordinate 4,460, forward strand.
CAGATCTCGATGATCTTGTCGTTCTTCACGGTCATGTCGGGCTCGCGGTACCACTTCTGGAGCACCTCGACGTTGGCGACGGTGGCCTCCACGTCGTCGTCGCGATCGATCTTGAGGACCTCGAGGTGGACGAAGTGCATGTCCTCGCCCATCTCCTCGTAGCGGCCCAGGAAGCGCTGCTTGTAGGAGGGGGTGAGCTGCTCGGAGGCGATCTCGTAGCGGGACCACCGCAGGTTCTTGTGGAAGGTCTTGAGGGACTGGTCGAGGTCCATCTTGTCCTCCCCCACGGCCTGTGGCCCGGCGCACGCGCCGAGCGTCATGCACGCGATGAGGATCGCGAGGATGTGGAGCCACTCATGTCTGTTCGTCAGCGTCATCGGTGTCCTCGTCCGTGAGGGGTTCCGTGTCCGGGTCGTCGCTCTTCTTGGGCTTGCGGCCCACGACAGCGAGGGCGCGCGCGACGTCGTCGGCGCCGAACTCGCGTGTGATCGCGAGCACGCCGAGGAGCGCGAGGCCCATGACGGTCATCTTAGCCGCGACGTAGCCAAGAAAGACAATTTTTCCGCTCGCGGCGACGATCGCGACGTCGAGCGGGAGCGCGACGTCGATCCCGAAGAGCACGGCGGCGGCGGCGAGCAGGCGCGCGGTGGTCTTGAGCGGGGGGACGGCGCCGAACTCCTTGTAGAGCCAGCCGATTGCGGCGATGAACCCCGCGGTCATGGCCACGGCCGTGGCGGTGGCGCCGGCGCGCATATAGTCGGGCGCGCGGGCGACGTAGTCTGCGGCGAGGTTGGCCTTGGCCTGGGCGGACTGCGCGGCCCAGGCGAGCAGCTCGGGCGCGGTCGCGCCCTCGGGGGCCGCGACCGCGGCGATCGAGAGCTTGGAGACGACCTCCTCGTGGAGGCCCAGGATGAGCCAGTAGTTGAGCGCGACGCTGATCGCCAGGCTCGTGGCCATGATCGCGATCGCGACGAGCGGCCGGCCCGCGCCGATGATCACGGTCATCGCGACGTAGAGCAGCGAGAACGAGATCATACCGCCCGTCAGGATCGCGAGCGCGTCGGAGGCGGCGCCGTAGTCGGCCGAGTAGAGCCCCGCGATGAGCGAGTCGGCGTTGAAGATGAGCGGCAGCGCGACGCACGCGATGAGCAGGAGGCAGTAGCGGAACGCGTCCTGGATGTAGGTCCGGGTGCGCGCGGAGTCGCCCAGCGAGGTCGCCTCGGAGATGAGCGGGAAGATCACGAAGGTCGCCGCGATCACGCCCTGGTAGGGGAGCCGCGAGAGGTTGAGCGCGGCGCCGTAGAAGCCGGCGATCTTGTCGGAGACCGCGCCGAAGATGGCGCCGAGCGCCGGGAGGCTCTCGGGCGCAGAGGACGCCACGGACTTGAGCACGAAGAGATCGGCGCGCATCAGGCCGTTGAGCGCGAACGTGTAGATCATCACGCCGACGAGGAAGCCAGCGAGGCGCCTGAAGCGGTCGGAGGTGGGCTCGGCGTCGGCGGCCAGAGGGGGGTCGGGGGAGCGGCGCATCAGGCGGATCGTCACGACGCCCGAGATCACCGCGATCGCGCCCGCGGCGCCGGCGAACCCGCCCACGGCGCCGATGACGCCGGCGCCCGCGATCACGAACCCGAGGATGGCCGCGGTCTTCATCGTCTGGAAGGTGATGTCGAAGGCGGCCTGGTGTACGAACAGCTTTCGACCGTTGAGGTAGCCCACAAACGTTGCGTAGAAGGCATAGAAGAGGATAATCAGGCTCGAGAGCTGCATGGGCGCCCCGAGCGTGGGGTCGTTGAAGTACCCGGACGCGATCCAGGGGCTCGCGATCGCGTAGAGCGCGGCCAGCGGAACACCCAGAGCGAGCTGGATCTTGAGGCCCGCGTTGAGTACCTCTGCGGACCTCTTCGGATCCTCGCTCACGAGCTTGGCGACGGCCTGGAGAGAACCGGTGATGACGACCATGTTGATGAGGCTGACGGCCTCTGTCACCAGCTTGAACACGCCGAACTGTTGGGCCGAGCCGAACAGCAGCGGGAGCCCGAGCTGGACGGCCGCGCCGGTGACCATGAAGTAGAGCTTGGCCGCGGTGATGACGATGAAGCCGCGGCCCGTAGTCCTGGCCGTCTCCTCGGGCGCCTCTTCGAGGTCCCGTGCGTCTTCGAGGGGTTCGGTCATTTTGATTCGCCTTCCCGGGCGTGAAGCGTGATGGCGCGCCAGACCGCAGTGAGCGGTTCGCGGCGCGCGGGAGAGATATTGAGCGTGATTCGACGACACACACAGGCGCCCGCGCGCGCCCTCCTCGGGGGCGCGCTCATGCTCGCCTGTTCCTTCGCCGCCGCGTGCGCGCCGACGCCACTCGACGGAGAGGGGATCGACAAGCAGCCCGGGAACCTACCGGAGCCAGAGGGCCTGAGCAAGTCGCGCGAGGGCACCGCCGAGGCGGTCTCGGCCGCCGAGATCGCGGCCGAGGCGATGGTCCTCGCTCAACGCGGCGTGGGCGCCGCGGCCGTCGCCGGCGTCGCCGCGCACGACGCGCTCGACTGGGACGGCCGGGAGCTCGAGCCGCTCAACCCGAAGTCGATCGCCTTCGAGCGCGCGTGCGAGCCTGGCGAGCGGATCACGGTCGCGGCGGTGGGCGACGTGCTCGTCCACGGCACGATCCAGAAGCTCTCGATGAAGCACGAACGCGGCTTCGCGTCGATGTGGTACGACATGGAGAAGTGGTGGGCGCAGGCCGACATCACCTACGCCAACCTCGAGGGGCCCACCGCCTACGGCGTCAACCGCGCCGGCAAGGACGTCGAGGACCCGGGCTATCGGTTCGACGACATCGTCTACACGTCGTACTCGCGCTTCAACTACCACCCGACGATCGTCAAGGACCTCAAGGAGAGCGGCGTCGACGTGGTCTCGACGGTGAACAACCACTCGCTCGACCGGGGGCGCCTGGGCGTCGACCGCACGATCGAGGCGCTCGAGAAGTACGACATGCCCTACTTCGGCACGCGCCGCGTCGACCACCCCAAGGAGGAGGTCCGTTCGGACTGGTACGTCATCACCGAGGTCGAGGGCTTCAAGATCGCCTGGGTCGGCTGCACCTTCTCCACCAACGGCCTGCCCGACTACAAGGACCAGGTCCTGTTCTGTTACGACAACAAGAGCAAGGAGTACCTCGACACGATCCGGATGCTGGCCGCCGACGACGAGAACGTCGACGTCGTGATCGCCACGCCCCACTGGGGCTGGGAGTACACGCAGCGCCTGCGCCCTCAGCAGATCCGCCTGGCCAAGGACTCGATCGAGGCGGGCGCGGCCGCCGTCGTCGCCTCACACCCGCACGTCGTCCAGAAGTGGATGAAGCACGAGGCCAAGGACGGGCGAGAGGGCTTCATCCTGTTCTCGCTGGGCAACTTCGTCTCGAACATGGACGCGCTCGAAGAGCGCGCCGCGATCATGCTCGTGCTCGGGCTCACTCGCCCCGCCGACGGCGGCGAGGTCTTCGTCAACGGCGTGCGCCACGTGCCCATCTACATGTACCACCACCGCGAGCGCCGCTTCGCCCAGGTCATCAAGGAGGGCAAGTACAAGAAGAAGGCGTGGGAGCACGTCGTCGACCTCTTCGGCACCTACAACGAGCTCTCCCCTGGCGAGCCGATGACGACCACGCCTCAGTGCGATCCGCGTTGGGCGTCGCCCGTGGAGGCGCACCCGCACAACGGCTGGATCGGCGGCGCGTGCGTGGACCCCTCCGAGTGCGGTCAGACCCGGGACGCCGTGTGCGACACGGACCAGCCCCAGGGCTTCTGCACCACCGCGTGCGAGGAGGGTTGCCCCGACCTCAAGGGCCGCAAGCCCACCGTCTGCGTGACCGACTCCTCCGAGATCCTCGACGAGCCCGCCACCTCCGGCCAGTGCCTCCTGCGCTGCTGGAAGGACGCCGAGTGCCGCCCCGGCTACAGCTGCGGCAAGCGCTTCCAGACCGGCTCGAAGAGGCGCCTCCAGCGCGTCTGCGTGCCCACCGAGGACGAGGTGTCTCGCGAGGACGCCCAGAAGAAGTGAGCGCGCCATGGCGCGTGAAGAACACGAAGAACACGAAGAACATCGAGACAGGAGTGAGCGTATGAAGGTCGTGGTGACGGGTGCGAACAGAGGGATCGGTCTGGAGTTCGTCAAGCAGCTCTCCGCGCGCGGCGACGAGGTCGTCGCCACCGCGCGAAACCCGGAGGCCGCCGACGCGCTCAACGCGCTCGCCGCCGCCTCCGAGGGCCGCGTGAGCGTCGCGCAGCTCGACATCTCGGACGCCGAGTCGATGGCCGCGTTCGTCGCGGGCGTCGACTCCGTCGACCTCCTCCTCAACAACGCGGGCGTCTACCCGCGCTCGGGCGGGATCGGCGAGCTCGACTTCGACGAGGTCGAGCGCGGCTTCGCCGTCAACGCGATCGCGCCGCTGCGGCTCGCCGACGCGATGCTCGGCGCGCTGCGCGCCGGCTCGGACGCCAAGATCGTGAACGTGAGCTCCCAGATGGGCTCCATCGCCGACAACTCCAGCGGCGGCGCCTACGCCTACCGCGGCTCCAAGGCCGCGCTGAACATGCTCACGCGCTCGCTCGCCCACGACCTCCGCCCCGAAGGCATCGCCGCGGCCGTCATCCACCCCGGCTGGGTCCAGACCGACATGGGCGGCCCGAACGCGATGATCACGACCGAGGAGAGCGTCTCGTCGATGCTCGGCCAGATCGACGCGCTGAGCCCCGAGAACAGCGGCTCGTTCCTGAACTGGAGCGGGCAGGACCTGCCCTGGTGAGTCGTTGAAGGGGCGGTGCGTCGTGGGGTGATTGCGGATACAATCACCCGCTCACGATGCCCCACTCGCCCCTCCTCACGAGCACCTCATGTCACAACATGATCGCGCCGCCTCCGTCCTGCCGTTCGCGCCGCCAGCGCCTTCATCCGAGGAGGCGATCTTCGGCCGTGAGGACGCGCTCGCGCGCGTCCAGAGCGCGTTCGCGTCGGGCGCCGAGGTGGTCACGATCTGGGGGCCGCCCGGCGTCGGCAAGACGCGGCTCGCGCGCGCGCTCGAGCTGCTCGAGCCGGGGCGTGACGTCCACGTCTGTCGGCTCGCCGAGATTTCGTCGCCCGAGCTGTTGATGGGCGCGCTCGCGATCAGCCTGGAGCTCGCGGCGCTCGAGCCCGGCGCGGGCCCCGAGCGCGCGCTCGAGCAGCTCCGCGTGGCGCTGGCCGAGCGGGTCGACGCGCTCTGGATCATCGACAACGCCGAGCATGTCTCGGACGCGCTGGTCGAGATCCTCGCGTCGTTCTCGCGTCGGCCTCGCATCCTGATCACGTCGCGTGCGCCGCTGGGGATGCCCGAGGAGGAGTGGGTCGAGCTCGCGCCGCTCGAGCCGGGCGCCGCGATGGAGCTGTTCGTCGCGCGCGCACGGCGAGTGCGTCCAGGTTTCGTGATCTCGGCCGAGCACGCGCCGACGATGGAGGCGCTGATCGAGGAGCTCGATCGCCTCCCGCTGGCCATCGAGCTCGCGGCGAGTCGGCTCGCGTTGCTCACGCCGGAGCAGCTCCTGGCGAGGATGGGGCAACGGTTTCGGTTGCTCAGGCCGGGCCGCGCGGGCGCCTCGCTCGGGGTCGGCGCGCTCGAGGACGCCATCGACGCGTCCTGGTCGCAGCTCACCTCCGAACTCCAGGAGGCGCTCGCGCAGATGAGCGTGTTCGAGGGGAGCTTCTCGCTCGAGGCCGTCGAGGGCGTCCTCGAACTCGAGGGGGACGACGACGTGTGGAGCGGGGACCTCGTCGAGGAGCTCCTGTTTCGTTCGATGCTCTTCGTTCGCGATCACGAGCCGACGTCGCAGCGCCGCTACGGGATGCTGCTCAGCGTGCGCGACTTCGCGCGGGCTCGGCTCACGGACGAAGAGGGGGCGCGCGGTCGCCACGCGCGCCATTACCGCGCGTTGGGCCGCGAGCTCACGGCGCGACGGTTCGGCGCGCGCGGGCTCGGCGCCGTGAGGATCGCAGAGGCCGAGTACGCGAACCTGAGGGCGGCGGCCGAGTGGGCGATCGAGGCCGGTGACGAGGACGCCGTCATGTCGATGCTCGACCTCGACGTCGCGTACGTCCGTGGGGGTGACTCGGCCGCGTACCTTCGCGACCTGGAGCGCGCCGCGCCACGCTTCGAGGCGAGCCCCGAGCGCGCCGCGAGGTGGAAGATCACGCGCGCGCGGCTGTACCGTCAGCTCGGGGATCGTGGCCGCGCGTTGGCGTTGTGTGAAGAGGCCGCGGCGCTGATGGAGGGTGTGGGGCTCGAGGTGTCCTCGGAGTTCGCCCACATACGCGCCACCGCGCTCCTGGGCGCCCAACGCATCGAGCTCGCCGAGGAGGTGCTCGAGGGCGCGCTCGCGCGCGCCGACGCCTCGCGTGACGAGGACGTCCCGCTGCGTGTGCTCCTCGCGTGGTTGGTGCTCGGGCGCGCCGACTTTCGAGGAGGCGCGACCGCCGAGGAGCTCACGCGGACGCGCGAGCTCCTCGAGCGCCCCCAGGCCGTGATGGGCGACGACCACGACGCGCTCGAGCTCTCGGACATGTTCCGTACGCTCGGGTTGTGGTCCAAGCTCAACGGGGAGGCCGACCGCGAGGACGTCTACATGGATCGCGCGATCGAGCAGGTGCGCCTCCAGCGCCGGTGGGACCAGGTCGCCGTCTGCCTCTCGTTTCGGTCCCACGGTCACCAACGCCGCGGGGCGCACGCGCGAGCGCTCGAGGTCGCGAGCGAGGCCGTCTCGTTGTGTTCTCGCGCTGGCCTCCTTTCGATTCGACCGCTGGCGCTCTACCAGCTCTCGAACATCGCGAGCCAGATGGGCCAGGTCGAGGTCGCCGTGCGCGCCGCGCACGACGGCGTCCACGCGTCCCGCGAGACGGGCGCGTCCTTCATCGAGGTGTTCCAGTACAGGGTCCTCATTGGCGGGCTCTATGAGCTCGAGCGCTATGAGGAGTTGGGCCGTTGGCTCTCCGAGATCGGGGAGCGTGAGGTCGCCCTCGACAATGAGACCGAGGTGATGACGAGGGTCTTCAGGGCGCTCCTCGATGCGCGTGAGGGTGACCTCGATGGCGCGCGCGCGACGATCATGACCTCGTGCGAGGCGTTGTCTCAGCACGAGTTTCACCAGAGCGACGACGACGTTCAGCCCTGGGAGATCATACGGGACGCGTGCCTCGCGCTCGTCGAGCTCGAGCAGGTGGCGAGGTGGACGAGGGACGGCGCGCTCGAGCTCGCACAGGGTGGGCTCGAGAGGCAGCGCGCGCGGCTCGAGGAGCTCCAGTCCGCGGTGGGTTCGGAGCACCAGCTCCATGAATACCTCCGGCTCCTGGGGAAGCGCGTCGAGGCGTGGGACGAGCGGTTGCCCAGGCACGCCGTGGCGCATCGGCTCCGCGTCGACGCGGAGGGCAGGTGGTTCGAGGTCGACGGCGAGGAGCGCGTCGAGGTCGGACACCGCGAGACGTTGAGGTTGCTGCTCGCGCGGCTCGTCTCCGAGCACCCCGAGGGGATGTCGGTCCCCGAGCTCGTGGAGGCGGGTTGGCCCGGAGAGGTCATCGAGGAGACCTCGGCGGCGAACCGCGTGTACGCCGCCGTCCGGACGCTGCGACGCCTCGGCCTCGACGGCGTCCTCGTCAAACACACGCGAGGGTACTGCGTCGGCCCGGACGTCTACGTTCAGGCGGTCGTTCAGGAGCCCTGAACGCGCCCTGAATGCCGCCTGAATGCCGCCTGAACGTGTCCACGTTCAGGCGGTGTGTCGTGGTGCGTTTGTTCTTTTGATTCAGTGCCTTGGGGGTGTCGTTCAGGATGGTCGGGGCGGCTTTCAGGTGGCTTTTCGTTGGGGTCGGTCGGCGCGCTCAGCAGGATGAGACGTGACACGAACGAGACCACGAGAGGTTCGAGATGACACGCCCCTGCACCCACACGTTGAACCAGCCGACCGCCGTCCTGGACGCCATCTACTCGCTCGAGGCGCCGAAGCTTCGATGGCTCGAGCGGGTGGCCGACGAGCTCCGCCCCTTCCTCGGAGAAGGGGTCGTGGCGTTCGAGTCGAGCACGTCGTCCAACGGGGAGGCGCGTGTCCTATCGGGGAGCTCGGTGTGCGACGCGGACGTCTCGAGCATGGAGCGGCTGCTGAACGCGCAGCGCGAGGTCGCGGCGGCGCCTTCTCGGCCGCCGACCACGCGAGGATGCTCCCGGATGGTGGCCCCTCCTTGCTGGGCAAGGGCCTCTGCGCGGTCTCCTCCGACGTGCCCGAGGGTTCGGCGGGGACGATCCGCGAGATGTTTCGCGGCGCCCGGGACGTCTGCTTCCTCTTCGCGACGACCTCACGTCGCCAGCGCGTGCTCGGGTTCGCGGCGCGCCAGGACGCCGTCGTCGCGCTCACGCCAGGGGCGCGTGATCGCTGGCGCGAGCTCCAGCGCCACATCGACGCGGCGTACGCGCTGCGCCACGAGCTCGAGTCGTCCGAGGCGATGGTGGACGAGATCGAGCGTGGCCTGAGCGCGTCCTGCCTCGGCGTGGCGCCAGGGCTCATCGACGACGTGCGCGGGCGCCTCCGGCGAGTCGTCTCCGAGCGGGGCTCTCACGCCTCCTGCGCGTCCTCGGCGACGCGACCGAGCGAGGCCGCGTTCTGGGAGGGGGTGCTCTCGGGGCGGCTCGCGATCGTGGATCGCTTCGACGCTCGGGGGCTCCGTCACATCGTCGCGCTGCCCGTGTCGCGTGAGCGTGGCGCGCTCAAGGGCCTGTCGGCGCGCGAACGCGAGGTGCTCGAGCTCCTCGGAGAGGGGCTCTCTAACAAGGCGATCGGCTTCGACCTCGGCGTGAGCACGAGCGCGGTGTCCTCCCACGTGCATCACATCTTCGGCAAGATCGGGGTCCGCGACCGGACCGAGCTCGTGAGGTTGGTCCGCGTGCTGCGACCGCGCGCCCGATGACACGCGTGAGCCGATCGTGGCACACTCGGCGATCCACACGTGTCCACCCCGTGAGCCGATTCGTCCCGATGTCGAACCCCGAACGCGCGCGCGCTCACGACCTCCTCCCACCGGCCTGGCGCCGTGACCGGGAGCTCGTGGGCCGAGACGAAGAGCTGATGATGCTCCGTGGCGCCCTCGACGAGGGCGCGCAGTGCGTCGGCGTCTGGGGTCCGCCTGGCGTGGGCAAGACCGCGCTCGGTCAGGCGCTCGTCGCGGTCGCGTCCAGGGAGGCTCACGTCTGCGACCTCCTCGACGCGGCCGGACCCGAGGCCGTTGTCGCGTGCCTGCTCGGCGCGTTCGGCCGCGAACCCGGCGACGAGGACCCCGAGGAGGTGCTGCGGCGCGAGCTCGCGCACCGCTCCTACGCGCTCCTCGTCCTCGACCACGCCGAGCGCGCGCTCGACGTGCTCGCGACGTTGCGCGCGACATGGTCGTCCCACCCGCCGCTCTTGGTCCTCTCCAACCGAGCGACCGACGCGCTCGAGGGTCACCACGTACGGCTCGACCCGCTCTCGCTCGCCGCGTCTCGCGCGCTCTTCGTCGCGCGCGCCGTGCGCGCCGTACCCGGCTTCGAGTTCGGTGCCCATGGCCTCGCCAGCGCCAGGCTCCTCACCGAGCTCGATGGGCTCCCGCTGGCCATCGAGCTCGCCGCGGGGAGACTCTCACTGCTCGACCCTCCGCAGCTCCTGGCGAGGATGTCGGAGCGCTTCAAGCTCTTGCGGCCAGGTCGAGCCTCGCGGGGCCTCACCGCGTCTCTTCAGGGTGCGCTCTCACGCTCATGGGGAGACCTCGACGCGCCCGAGCGCGCGGTGCTCACCCAGGTGACCGCGTTCGCGTCTCCGTTCACACGGGAAGCCGCCGACGCAGTGGTCTGCGTGCCTGGCGAGGCCGACGAGGTGGCGCGCGCGCTCGAGGCGCTCACGCGGCGCGCGTGGTTGACGCGGACCGACCTCGACGGGCGTGCGCGCTACGGCATGTCACGGAACGAGCGTGCCTTCGCCCGGTCTCGGCAAGGCGACCTCGAGGGCGCGACGGCGCGCCACGCGCGCCACGTGCTCTCGCGGTTGATCGAGGCCGAGCGCTCCTTGCCTCGCTCGGGAGGCGCCGACGCGTGGGCAGCGTGCCGGCGTGACCGTCGGGAGCTCGAGCTCGCGCTGGATTGGTTCGGGCGCGAGGGCATGGGCGAGGAGGCCGCGCGCGTCTCATTGGGGCTGTCATGGTCAGGAGGTGCGTCTCCTGAGCGTGACCTCGAGCGCCTGGATCATGCCCTCGCATCGTGCGGCGTCGACGAGGTGCTCCGGGCGCGCCGGTCGCTCGCGTTGGCGCGGTGTCACGCACGCCTGGGCGACGACGGGCGAGCCACCGAGGCGCTCGACGTGGCCCTCGAGCTCCCCGATGTCGCGCTGCACGCGCCCGAACTCGGGCTCGCGTTGGCGCTCCTCGTGGGGCGTCGCGTGCCGCCCTCGCCCGCAATCGCCGAGGCGCTCGCGTTGACGCTGGCCGCGGCGCCAGACGCGGAGCCCATGGGCCAGGAGCTCAGGGCATACGAGCGCGCGCGCTCGGGCGATCTCGAGGGCGCCCGGGCGTTGCTCGACGCGGTCGTCGCGTCCCACCGCGCGGGTGACCTCCACGAGGAGGAGGCGCGTGTGTGGATGGCGCGCGGGGACCTCGAGCTGGACTCGGGCGACGTCTCGAGCGCTGTCTCTTATACACATCTGACGCT
>CAJXPN010000015.1 GCA_913058025.1 uncultured Myxococcales bacterium
AGGACGCGCTCGGCGGCGCGCTGTTCGCGCGCGCGCCCGAGGGAGTCATGCTCACGCCGTTGGGCAGCTCGCTCTTGCCACGCGCAGAGGCGATGGTGAAGGCGACCGCGGGGCTGGGCGACCTGGTCGAGGACGTGACCGGCGAGCCCAGCGGGCTGGTGCGCCTGGCCGTCCCCGACGACGCCGCGGCGTTCAACGTGGTGCCGCTGCTCCAGACGCTCTTCGCGCGCTACCCGAGGCTGCGCCTCGAGCTCCTGGCCAGCGCGGGCCTGAGTGACATGACGCGGATGGAGGCCGACCTCGCGATCCGCCTGGTACGCCCCACCAGGGGCGAGCACCTCAGGGTGGTGCGGCTGAACACGATCTCGTTCGGGGTCTACGCGACGCGCGAGCACCTGGAGTCCGTCAGGGGCTGGGACACGCCCGCGCAGCTCGAGTGGGTGGACTGGCCCGACACGCTGGCGCACCTGCCCGAGGCGTCGTGGCGCCGCAGGCACGTCCCCGACGCGCTGGTGCGCGTGAGCGCGTCGACCATGACCGCGCGGCGCCAGGCGGTCCTCCATGGACTGGGCGTGGGCGTCCTGCCCAGAGACATGGCCCGGAGCCACGACGCGCTCGTGGAGGTCGAGTGGGCGTGGCCCGAGCTCCCCGAGGTCCAGATGTGGCTGGTGGCCAACGAGGCCACGAGGAGCACTGCGCGCGTGAGCGCGGTGTGGGACTTCGTCCTCGAGAGCGCCCAGCAGATGTGAGGGGCGCGGGCTCAGAAGACCGAGAGCTCGACGCCCGCGACCCCGCTGAAGCCGCTGTAGTCCGAGGCGAGGAACGCGTCGTAGCCCGGGGTCGCCAGGTAGTGCACGCCGACCATCGGCTTGACCCACTCGGCGCCCGGGATCGTGACCTTGAGCCGGGCGCCCACGTCGATCCCCAGCGCGAACCCCGCGTCGCGCCCGTCCATCATCTCGTTCTCCCAGGCGCTCACCCGGCGGTCGTCCGGGGTGTCACGGTCCTCCGGCTGGAGGTAGAACCCGTAGCCGGCCTGCCCGATGAGCAGCGGGATCTCGAGCGAGAGCGCGTCGTTGATGGGGATGGTCGGCGCGACGACCAGGCCGAACGTGGCCCCGTCGCTGCGCAGCTGCAGCGTGTCCTTGCCGTCGTAGGGGGACTCGGAGGTGTCGAGCGTGAACTCCTGAGGGTTCAGCGGCCCGGGGCGTGACATGAACCCGACGCCGGCCTTGAGCCACCCGCCGAACAGCAGGACGCCCGCGCGCACCTCGGGGCCGTGGCTCAGGTGGTTGCCGATGGCGTAGCCGCGCCAGCCCGTGTCCACGAACGCGCCGATGTCCCCGCGCTCGCCGGTGTCCTCAGCGCGCGCTCGCGACGCGTCGAACGCGTACTCCACGCCCACGTTCGCGCCGTAGCGCACCTTCGCGCCGTCGCCGCCGTACCCGAACGCGCCACCGATCATGCCCGTGGCCGTGAGCGCGAGGTTCGGCGTGGCCCAGAAGCGCACGCCCACCTCGGTGGGCAGCGCGAGCACGTCGAGCTCGACCTCGGGGGAGAGCGCCGTGTCGACGTCGATGTGGATGGCGGCGAAGAGGTCGAGCCGATCGTCGAGCTCGTGGGTGAAGGTGGGCGAGGCGCGCACCGTCAACGCGATCGACTGATCTCCGGCGGGGGTGTCGACGTTCGAGAGGATCGCGCGCGCGCCGACCTCCGTGAGCAAACTGAAGCGAGAGCGGCCGCGGTCGAGCAGGGACCAGTACGCGCGGCCGGCAGCCTCGAGCGTGGTGGCGTCGTCGGTGAGGTGGCCGCCGATCAAGCGGTATTCCGAGAGGCCAGCGCGCACGCGCACGCCGAAGCGGTGCTCCCCGACGCCTCCTGACTGGAGGACGACCGTGGCGGTGGGGCCGTCGAGGTTGTCCACGCCCGCGAGCGCGGTGGCGTTGCCTTCGGCGGTCTGAGCGAGCGCGGTGAGGGGGAAGCAGAGGATGGCAGCGGCGATGAGTGCGTGGCGCATGAGAAGACTCCGTGAGGTCCAGGAAGGATGACCTCCTCAACCTAGATCCCCTATCTATTCAAAGCCTTGGCTAAATCCGTATGCGCCACATACGGATCTGGAGGGTGCCCCATCAGAAGCATCGGACGCTCGCGTCGCCGCACGATCTCACCCCAAATCTTGATCCCACCTCCCCGGCGACGCTAGGCTCTCGGACACGGAGCCCGCCGACGGGATCGCTCCGCTCAAACTCAAACGAACAGACACTCCTCGACGACGGTGACGAACATGCACGACCGATCAACATCCGCGTGGACACTGACGTGGGCGATGCTGGCGCTCACGACGCTCGTGACCGCTGCCCCGCTCGACGCGCAGGCGCAGAGCTGCCCGAGCGACAAGGTCTGCTTCTACATCCCCCCCGCGCTCCCGACCCCTCCGGGCTACACGGTCGACTGGGACCTCTCGCTGGCGGCGTCCAACGGGACCGTCGAGGGCACCTATCAGATCGGGACGGCGGCGGCGGTGAACTTCTCGACCGACACGTCGACGCCAGTGAACGTACCGCTGAGCACGACCGAGGGCGTGGCGAACGGCTACAGCACCGCGGAGCGGCGGGGCATCTTCATCCAGGCGAACTCGGACGCGCTCAACGTCACGAGGCGCCTGTCCGTGGGGCCGTGGCAGTCGTCCTCGAGCGTCAAGGACAGCGCGCGCGCGCTGGGCACCCGGTTCCGGCTCGCGGGGTACTCGCTCAGCGGCACGAACACCGCCGACACGGGGTTCGACCACGTCGGGATCTACGCCCCGAGGGGCGGCACGGTCTCGATCAAGGCTCCGCCGGGCGCCGCGCTGCCGTTCTGGGAGGGTGAGGCATCGGACACGGTCACGGTGACGCTGTCCGCGGGCCAGACGTACATCCAGCGGACGCGGGTCACGAGCGGCTCCGCGTGCGACCAGGACATCACGGGCGCGCTGCTGACCTCGACCGACGCGGTCTCCGTGACCACTGGCGGGCGCGGATGGGGCCGCGCCACGACCTCGGTGGGCGCGTGCCTGAACACGGGCGGGTGCGGCGACGAGGGCGAGGACAACACCGTCCCGACCTCTGGCATCGGGACCGAGTACGTCGTCTCGAACTACAACACGAACAACGCCCGCTCGACGGTGATCGTCGCCGACGAGGCGGGGACGACCGTGTCGCTGAACGGCTCGTTGGTCGCCACGCTCGCCGCGGGAGAGAGGCACTACTTCCGGCCCACCGGGGTGACGTTCATCGAGACCTCGAGGCCTGCATACGTGTACCAGAACGCGGGCACGAGCGGCTGCGAGATGGGGCTCGGGTTCGTGCCGCCGGTCTCGTTCGCCTCTGCGATCGTCAACACGGTCGCGTTCAACGTGCTGGGGTCCGGCCAGATCAGGATGCTCATCGAGACGGACAAGATCCCGACGGTCACCTACGACGGCGCGGCGTTGCCTGGCTCGACCACCACGATCGCCGTCCCGGGCAAGCCCGAGTGGAGCGTGCTCGCGTTCGCGTCCGCCGCCGGTGACCACCTCGTCGACGCCGGAGGCGACTACCAGCTGGGCCTGGCGACGGGTGGCTCGGGCACGGGCCTCTACGCGTATTACAACATCTTCAACCTCGCGAACTGCGGCGACAACAACATCGACGCGAACGAGGGCTGCGACGACGGCAACACCACGCCCGGTGACGGCTGCAACTCGGTGTGCAAGATCGAGGTCACCGTGACCGGGTGCGTCTCCGACCTCGACTGCGCCGCCGGGCTCACCTGCGACGCCACGGGCACGTGCATCGAGTGTGCCTCGGACTCGGACTGCAACGACGGCAACTCCTGCACGACCGACACCTGCGTGAACAACGCGTGCGAGGCCACGCCCGAAGCGCTGGGCGCCACGTGCCCCAGCGGCGTATGCGACGGGGACGCCAGCAGCCCCTCGTGTGTGTCGTGCATCGACGACGCGCCCGGGCTCGACCAGGACACGGGCTGCCCGGCCAGCGCGCCCGCGTGCGTGGACGACGGCCTGGGCGGCCTGACCTGTGGCGGCTGCGTGGCCGACATCGACTGCGACGACGGCAACTCGTGCACCGCGGACACCTGCAGCGCGGGCACCTGCGGCAACGACAGCGTCGCCCAGGGCACGGTGTGCGGCGGGGGAGCTGGCGTGTGCAACGGCGACGTCGCCGCGCCCTCGTGCGACGCCTGCGTCCCGAACTCCGGCTCGTCCCCGGACACGGGCTGCGTGGCGGCCCAGCCCTACTGCGACGGGAGCGGCGCCGCGCCCGAGTGCGTCGAGTGCGTCCTCACCAACCAGTGCGGCGCGGGCGAGTTCTGCAACGACGACTCCTGCGACCTCGCGGCCGTCGACATCCAGACGCCCGCGGACGGCGGCAGGGTCACCACCCCCACAGCGCTCTCGGGCACAGCGACCGACGGCGCGAGCGTGCGTGTGCAGCTCGTCGACGACGCCATGAACGTCATCCTCGACGTGACGGTCACCGCGTTCGGCGGCACGTGGAGCGTCACGACGCCGGCGCTGACCAACGGCGCGACGTACATGACCTCGGCGACCATCACGACCAGCGACGGCGAGGTCCAGGACATCCACACGTTCGACGCCGCGGGTGACCTGGGCGAGCCGTGCGCGCTGAACGGCGAGTGCCTCTCCGACCTGTGTCAGAACAGCGTCTGCGCGTGCAACGAGGACCTCGACTGCCCGGCAGGCAACGTCTGCGACACCACCGAGGCGACCAACACGTGCGAGCCCGTCGACACCTGCGGCAACGGCTCCATCGAGACGAACGAGGAGTGCGACGATGGCAACACCGCCAGCGGCGACGGCTGCGACGTCGCCTGCGTCGTCGAGCCGCTCTACACGTGCGTCGGCGAGCCCAGCATCTGCGACGACGTGACGGCCCCCATCGTGACGATCGACGCGCCCTCGGACGGCGCCGCGATCGCCACGGCCTCTCCGGTCCTGTCCGGGACGTCCGAGGCCGGCTCGACCGTGACGGTGACCGTCACGGACGCGCTCGGCGCCATGCAGACGCTCATGACCACCACAGACGCGTCTGGTGACTGGTCCATCGACCTCGACGCGCTGAACATCACGCTGCCCGAGGGCCCGACGGCGCTGAGCGCGCAGGCCATCGACGCGGCCGCCAACAGCTCGGCCACGGTGACCTCGGCCTTCACGGTCGACGTCACCGTCCCCACGATCGCGATCGACGCGCCCGCGGACGGCGACACGCTGGCCACGACGACCCCCACCGTCAGCGGCACGACCGAGCCCAACGCGACGGTGACTGTGGTCATCGACGAGGGGCAGGCCACCGAGCAGACGCTGAACACGACCGCGGACGCCTCCGGCGACTGGACCGTGACCCCCACCGCGCTCGCTCAGGGCACGCACACGCTCAACGCCAGGGCGGTGGACGCCGCGGGCAACGCGACCCCCGCGGACGCCACCGCGAGCTTCACCGTCGACACGGTCGACCCGACGCTCGCGGTGACGGATCCGGCGGACGGAGCCACGACGGGAGACGACACGCCCACGATCATAGGAACGACCGAGCCCAACGCGGCGGTGACCGTAGTCATCGACGCCGGCACGGCCACGGAGCAGACGCTGACGACGACCGCAGACAACACGGGCGCGTGGAGCGCGACCGCGGCGGCGCTGGGCGAGGGTCCTCACACGCTCACGGCGGACGCGCAGGACGCGGCGGGGAACTCTGCGCCGCAGGTGACCTCGAGCTTCGACGTGGACCTGACGGGACCGGGCCTGACGCTCGATTCGCCGGTGGACGGCGCGCGCGTGAGCGCGTTGGTGTCGGCGAGCGGAACGGGAGAAGAGGGAGCGCAGGTGGAGGTGTTCGTGGGCAACGTGTCGGTGGGGACCGTCACGGTGCCCGCGGGAGGGATGTGGAGCGTGAGCTTCGCGCAGCCGGCCACGGATGGAGACTACACGGTGCGCGCGGAGTCGACGGACCCGTCGGGGAACGCGGCGACGCCGCTGTCCGCCACGGTCACGCTGGACACGGAGGGCCCTGGTGTGGCCATCGGCGCTCCTGCCGATGGAGACACCGTGGGAACGCTGATGACGGTCTCGGGCACGACCACGGGCGCGGACGCGGCCACGGTCGACGTCCTGATCGACGGGGTGTCTGCGGGCATCGCCATGGTCCAGCCCGACGGCTCGTGGAGCCTCACGCTCCCCCAGCCCAACGACGGCCCGCGCACCGTGCGCGCGGTCGCATCGGACGACCTCGGGAACGCGGGTGTTCCTGACGAGGTCAGCGTGACGCTGGACTCGGGGGCGCCCTCGCTGACGGTGGACACGCCGGTTCAGGGCTTCGCATCGGACTCGGACACGGTGACGGTGAGCGGCACGACCGAGCCCAACGCATCGGTGACCGTCGTGGTCACCGACGCCTCGGGCACCGACACGACGTTGAACACGAGCGCCGACGGCGCGGGCGCGTTCAGCGTCGACGCCACGGGCCTGACCGAGGGCGCGTACACGGTCTCGGTGACCGCGCAGGACGCGCTGGGCAACGCCACCGCACCTGTCGACCGTGACTTCACGGTCGACCTCACGGCGCCCACGCTCGTGGTCCTTGCGCCTGTCGATGGAGCCTCCACGAGCGACGACACGCCTGACATCACGGGAACGACGGAGCCCAACGCGGCGGTCACGGTGGTCATCGACGCCGGCACGGCCAACGAGCAGGTCCTCACCACGACGGCCGACAACACCGGCGCCTGGAGCGTGACTTCGGCGACGCTTGGTGAGGGAATCCACACGCTGACGGCAGACGCACAGGACGCAGCGGGCAACACTGCGCCGCAGGTGACCTCGAGCTTCGAGGTGGACCAGACGGCGCCCACGGTGGCCTTCACCAGCCCCACGAGCGGCGACACCGTCGAGCCCGACGTCGACGTCACGGGCACCAGCGATGGAGCAAACGAGATCTACGTCATCGTCGACGCAGGAACGGCCAACGAGCGCGAGATAGGCCCGGTGACCCCCGCGGCCAACGGGGACTGGACCGTCAACGTCACGGGCCTCTCCGACGGCGCGCACACGCTCACGGTCCGGGCCGAGGACGCCGCAGAGAACAGCGCGACGGACGGCCCCATCAGCGTCACGGCGCAGGGTGTGGTCCTGACCATCGACGCGCCCACGGATGGTGACAAGATCAACGACGCCACGCCCGCGCTGGTGGGCAAGGCCGACCCCAACGCCATCATCACGCTGGTCCTGGACGCAGGCACGGCCAATGAGCAGACGCTCACGGTCCAGGCCAACTCCGACGGCGACTGGTTCCTCTTCTCCCCGACGCTTGCAGACGGTCCTCACACGCTCACCGCGAGCGTGGACGATGGGAACGGCGGGACCCTGGAGCGAGACGTCTCGTTCCAGACCGATACGCTGGCTCCTGGCCTCGCGCTCACCTCACCCGCAGACGGCGACGTGAGCAGCGAGGACGAGCCCACCGTCACCGGCACAGGCGACGCGGGCGAGACCGTGGAGGTCTTCGTCGACGGCGCCAGGCTGGGCGAGGTCGTCGTGGCCAACGACGGCTCGTGGACGCTCCCCTGGAGCGGAACGCCGCTGACGGAAGGACCCCACACGATCGTGGCGACGAGCACCGACGAGGCCGGAAACGTCTCGACGGAGTCCGCCGACATCTTCATCGACCAGACCGCGCCGCCGCTCACGCTCAGTGAGCCCGTCGACGGGAGCACCTCTGCGGATACGACGCCGCTGGTCTCGGGTCAGACCGAGCCCGGCGCCACGGTCCTCGTCTTCGTGGACGGCGCTCAGGTCGGCATGACGACGGCTGATGGGTTCGGCGGGTGGAGCTTCGAGCTGCCCACCGCGCTCACAGACGGCGCGCACACCATCGGCGCCCAGGCACAGGACGAGGCGGGGAACACCTCACCCACTCAGCAGGTCGACATCACCATCGATTCGTCCCTCCCTGTCGTCGACCTCGCCTCACCCGCGGACGGCTCGGCGACCTCGTCGCAGACCCCCGCGCTCAGCGGAACCGCGACTCCCAACGCCACCGTCACCTTGAGTGTCGATGGAACCGAGGTCGGCACGGCGACCGCCGACGCCAACGGAGACTGGAGCCTCACGCTCACGGACGCGCTCGACGAGGGCGCCCACACCGCCACCGCCAGCGTGACCGACGGGGCGAACACGGCCACCGACACTTCGACCTTCGACGTCGACCTGACCGCTCCCGCGCTCACGCTCGACACTCCCGCCGAGGGCTCCTCGGTGAACACGGACACACCCGAGTTCACCGGCACCACCGAGCCCGGCGCCCTCGTCGAGCTCACGCTCCCAGACGGCTCCATGGAGCTCGTCAGGGCTGATGGTTTGGGCAACTGGAGCTTCGTGCCCACGAACCCGCTGTTGGAAGGTGAGAACACGGTGAGCGCGGTGGCCATCGACGAGGCGGGCAACCGCTCTCCGGCCGAGGACGTCACGTTCACCGTCGACATCACCTCTCCCGTCGTCGACATCACCTCCCCCAACGACGGCTCGGTCTCCAACGACACCGACCCTTCGTTCGCGGGCACCAGCGAGCCCGGCGCTTCAGTGGCGCTGAGCGTGGACGGCGTGCTCGTCGACACGGTCACGGCCGACGCATCGGGCACCTGGAGCAGCGACGCGGGCGGCCCGTTCGCAGACGGGGTGCACACGCTCGAGGCCACCGCGTCCGACGCGGCTGGAAACACCGCGAGCGACTCCGCCGACTTCATCGTCGACACACGCGCTCCGGACCTGAGCATCGAGACGCCCACCCAGGGCGCCTCGCTGGACACGGCGACCCCCACGGTGACCGGGCTCGCCGAGCCCAACGCGCTCGTGGAGGTCTTCGTGGACGGCGCCAAGGTCGGAGAGGCCACCGCCGACAACGCGGGCATGTGGAGCTTCACGCTCCCCACCGCGCTCGACAACGGGCCTCACACCATCGGGGTCCGCTCCGAGGATGGCGCGGGCAACTTCGCCAACGACCAGGTCGACTTCACCGTCGACGTCCTGGAGATGCTCCTCACCATCGACTCTCCGACACCTGGTCAGGTCCTCGATGACACGACCCCCACCATCACCGGCACGGCCAACCCCGGCGAGTCCGTCGAGGTCTTCATCGACGGCGCCAAGGTCGGCGACGCCGTCGCCGATGAGAACGGCGACTGGACCTTCGAGCTGACCACTCCGCTGGGCGAGGGCGACCACACCATCGACGCCTCGGGTGAGTCCGGCGCCACCGTGGGTCCGCTCACCTTCACCGTCGACACCATGGCTCCCACCGTCACCATCACATCGCCCACGCCGGGCGAGCTGACCAACGATCCCACCCCCACCATCACGGGCACCGGTCAGCCTGGGGATGAGATCACCATCGTGATCGACGGGACACCCGTGGGAACCACCACCGTCGACGACGAGGGCAACTGGACCTTCACCCCCACCGACGACCTCGACGAGGGCGACCACATCATCGAGGCCACCACCGAGCCTGGCGGCTCGTCTGGAGAGGTCACCGTCACCGTCGACACCACGCCCCCTGGCGTCGTCATCACCGCTCCCACCGAGGGCGGTGAGGTCACGCCCGGTGACACCGTCACCGGAACCACAGAGCCTGGCGCGGAGGTCATCGTCACCGTCGACGGCGTCGAGGTCGGCAGGACCACCGCCGATGAGAACGGCGACTTCTCCTTCACGCTCCCCGGCGACCTCCCCGACGGCGAGGTCACCATCGGCGTCGACGCCCGCGACCCCGCAGGCAACTCCTCGATCGACACGCGCACCGTGACCATCGGCGACGGCGAC
Organism: uncultured Myxococcales bacterium; assembly: GCA_913058025.1. Classification (GTDB taxonomy): domain Bacteria; phylum Myxococcota_A; class Bradymonadia; order Bradymonadales; family Bradymonadaceae; genus CAJXPN01. Next base: position 9,875 of record CAJXPN010000015.1, read on the forward strand.
CCTGACGGTGCGTTCGACGAGTTCGCGCTCAGTGGTGGTTGCACGGGCTGCTCCTCGGCGCCTGGCGTACCCGCCGACGCCAGCCTCCTGCTCCTGGGCATCGGCCTCTTCGGCTGGCGCAGGCGTAGGCGCGCCGCCTGACGCGCACTCGTAGCCCCTCGAATGACGACGGCGAGCGCTCATCTTCGAGAGCTCGCCGTCGTCGCTTTTGTGCTGGGCGCGGCTCCATCTACGTCACCGACAAGCTGTCGCAGGATTGAATATGCTCGCCGTGGTAGCGTTCAAGACCGCCGTGGCGAGTCAGCGAACGCCTCGCCCGAGCGCTGCGTTCAGCGCACATTCACACATCACGAGAGGAACGGTGAAGCACCGTATTGAGATCCTTGTTCTGGCATCCGCCGCGCTCTTGATCGCGTGTTCTGGGGAGCGCCCGAAGACTACCGACGGCCCAACCGAGGGCGCAGTGGCGCCCCCAGTCGATTCGGCGAAGCCAGCCAAGGAGGCCTCAGCGCCAGCCCCATCAGCCAAGAAGATGGACACGACCCGGTGGCAGGGGACGTACGGCCGAGCGCATGAAGTCGGCGGCGGAGAGGCCATGGACTGTATGACGCTCTCTGCCGGCGCCCCCGACAAGCTCGACTTCGCGTTCCTGCTCGAGTTCACCAACGGTCACACCTGCGAGATGTCTGGCAGCGCGGAGCACGTCGAGGGCGCGTCGTGGCGTCACGAGACCGGTGAGTGTGAGCTCGAGCTCTCGCTGGGGGCCGACGCGGTCGTCCTGCGCGATCGCTCCGGCGCGTGCAGGCGTGAGTTCTGTGGCGCGAGCGGCTCGATCGATGAGGCGTCGTTCTCTACCGCGGCGCTCTCTCCCGACGGCGGCCCATGCTCGCTCTGAGCGTTCCGCTGACTCCCCCATGTCGGGCGCGCGACGGCCTGCTCATGCCGGCGCGACCGTGATGCCGTTCTGCTCCGCGATGGCGTAGACGTCCTCGCGGATCTTCATCCAGTGGACCGTCCACATGATGAAGATGAACGGGGTCACGACGATGATGCCGAGACCGCAGGTCAGCGTGGCGCCCAGGGTCGCGATGAAGCTGCACGCGAGCGCCATCATGATCGTGTCGGCGAGGTTGCGCTTGGTCCACTGGAGGGAGACGCGGAGGGCGTCCGGTGCCTCGACGCGACCATCCGCGGCGGCCTCGACGCTGTACCAGAGCAAGATCCACACGACGGGGGCGCCCAGGCCACACGTGACCGTCCCGATCACGATCTGCGCGAGCCCGTAGAGGAACATGGGGCCGATGTCGTTGCCGATGCCGTTGAAGAGCGCGCCGACATCGGGCGCCCTGTCCCCTTCGATCGACGCGCGCCCCTCACGCACGACGCCTGGCAGCAGGATCAACCCGCCGAGGATGGGGATCATCCCGCCGACGACCATCACGACGAGGCCGATGAGGATCCAGGGGACCGGATGTTTCTTGAAGACCTCGATCGATTCGTTGAACGTCTGCGCGACCATATACATAAACCTCTGCTCGTGACCCATTGAACGCGACACCTCACCTCACGCTAGCGAATAGGCGCGTGAGGCTCCATCACGAAACCGCGAACGGTTCATTGGACAGAAGCGAAGCATCCACGCAAGCCACTGGAACATAAGCTCAATCGAGAAGATCGCGCTCGAGCTCGACGAGCCTGAGGCGCTCCGCCTCGAGCCTCTCGGGGGTCTTGTAGAGCGACTCGTAGAGCGCGTAGGCGTAGCCCGGGCCGCCGATGCCGAGGGTCAGCGCGACGACGATCAGGGACGGCCCCGAGACGTACCAGGCCATGGCGATGATGACGCCGGGGACGAGCACAGCGAGCGGGATCATGGAGCGGTCGAAGGCGTGCTGGCGTCGCTTGATCTCGAGGTGGAGGCGCATGACCTCGAGGTAGCCGCGCGGCGTGAGCGGCGGCGCGGTCCGGAAGAGGGCCGCGAGCCTCCTCGTGCGTACGGCGCAGTAGGTCGCGAGCGGCCCCGCCAGGAGCAGCGCCACGATCGAGATCGGGCTCTGGCGCAACATGGCGAGCGCGATCAGCCCGCTCACGCACACGCAGAGGAACGCGACCAACACGTTGAGCGCCAACGCGTCGGTGCGTGAGCGGCGCACGAAGTCCTCCCGGAGCTCGTCGATCGGCTCCATGTTCTGTTGCCAGGTCTGCATCCAGTCCTCCATCTCTCTGGGTTCGTCTTCAGTGGGTCTCATGTCACGTTCCTCCCTCCATGAGTCGTCGAAGCTCGGCGGTCGCCCGGTGCAGGCGCGCGCCGACGTTGCTCGTCGTGAGCCCCAGGACCTCGCCGATCTCGGCGTAGCTCAGCCCCTCAAGGCGCAGCGACATCGGCTGGCGTTGGGACAGCGGGAGCCGACGCACGGCGCGCGCGAGCCGCTCGTACTCCTGGCGACGCTGGGCGATGCGCTCGGGCGTGCGTCGGGTGACCGCGTGGCTCGGGTCCAGCGGCTGGGTCCGCGGCGCGCCGCGGCGGTTCTTCATCAACGTGATCCCGCAGTTGTGCGCGATCCTGTACGCGAAGGTGCGCGCCGAGGCGTCGCCTCGAAAGCCCGGCCACGCCGTGTGGAGCGCGAGGACGATCTCCTGCTCGAGGTCCTCTCGCTCGGCCCCTGGGGGCGCGTAGCTCGCGGCCACGCGCTTGAGCGCGGGGCCGTATGTAATGAGGAGCTCGTCGAAGGTCATCTGCTGGTTCCGCCAAGACACGGTTCGGGGTTCGCCGCGCGCCACCCTGGCGCGCTCACGGATAGGTAGTGTGCCCGCGGCACATTTTCTTACAGATTATTTTCGCGACGGCGCGGGCAACGCGAACCGGTCCAGAACGTCGAATGCTGTAATGCGCTGGTTTGTTCACAAGTCTCTTATACTGCTATGCGTAGTCAGGCCCCTCTCGTGAGGGGCGCGCGCGGTCGAGAACTCCCCAGGCCGCACCAGAAGCACACAGGTGAACGCGATGTCGAACACGATCGGATGGACCACGCGTTGGACACGACGCCGCGGCCGAAAGGCACGGTTTGCCAGTGCGGCGAGCTTCGCCGCGTTGGCGTGGCTCGCCGTCGCGTGCGATGGGCCTGGGCCGGGCGCGCCGTCGACCGCGCCCGCGACTCAGACGCAGCAGGCCGCAGCGGACGAGGCGCCCGCGGTCCCGGCAGCGCCCACGCGCCCGGCGGCCGCGAGGCACGACGACTGGTGCCTGGGCCACGACGTCCCCGAGTCGATGTGCACGAAGTGCAACCCGGAGCTGCTCGAACGGTTCGAGGCCGCGGGCGACTGGTGCGCCGAGCACGAGTTCCCCGAGTCCGTGTGCCCCGTCTGCAACCCGATGGCCGAGCCGCTGTTCCCCGGCGACGAGGGCTACGTCGACCCCGACGAGCTCGCCGTCGCAGGCGCAGGCAGCCACGAGGGCCACGGGCACGCGGAGGGTGGTCACGTCGACCACGGCGACGGCGCCGCGGCCGACCCGAGGGACTGGTGCGCGGGGCACGGGCTGCCCGAGTCGAAGTGCACGAAGTGCAACCCGGAGCTCACCGACGGCTTCCGCGAGTCCGGCGACTGGTGCGCCGAGCACGGCTACCCCGAGTCGGCGTGCCCGTTCTGCAACCCAGTGAAGCCGCCGCCGGGGGTGGTGGCGCCGGGGCCGTTCGAGCCGGGGACGAAGATCAGGTTCAAGTCCCCGGCGCTCGAGCGCGCCGTGGGCATCGAGTCCGTGGGCGCGCTGGATGGCGCGCTGGGCGCGTCGGTCGAGGCGACCGCGCGCATCGAGTTCAACGAGAACGCGGTGGCGAACGTACGGTCGATCGTCTCGGGGATCGTGCGCGAGGTCCGGGTGGATCTGGGCGCGCGCGTGTCCCAGGGGGACCCGCTGTTCACGCTGGCGAGCGTGGACGTGGCCGAGCTCCAGGCGCGCAGCCTGGGCGCGCGGGAGCGGGCGCGCACCGCGCGCGAGAACCTCGCGCGGCAGAAGAGCCTGCGCGCGAGCGAGATCAACTCGACGCGCCAGGTCGAGCTTGCGAACCAGGAGCTCGAGGTCGCGCAGGCGGAGCTGCGGGCGCTGGAGCGGTCGCTTTCGTTGTCGGGCGCGTCGAAGTCGGGGCGCTCGGGCCGCTACACCGTGCGCGCGCCGATCGAGGGGTCGGTGGTGCGGCGCCCGGCGAGGATCGGGACGCTGGCGGATTCGTCGGCGCCGCTGGCGACGATCGCGGACACGACGACGATGTGGGCGCTCATCGACGTCCCCGAGTGGGACGCCGCGCAGGTGAGGCCGGGGCACCGCGTGGAGGTGCGCGTGGACGGAGTCGTCGCGCGCACGTTCCAGGGGGAGATCTCGTGGATCGCCTCGGACGTGGACCCGAGGACGCGCACGGTCCAGGCGCGCGCGGAGCTGAGCAACCCGGACGGGCTGCTGCGGGCGGGGCAGTTCGCCAGAGCGAAGGTGAAGGTCGGCGCGCCGACGCGCGCCGTGATGGTGCCGTTGGAGAGCGTCCAGCGCATGGGCGCGCAGGCGGTGGTGTTCGCGCGGCTGAGCGAGGGCGTCTACGAGCCGCGCGTGGTGAGGACGGGGCGCTCGAACGGGCGGCTCGTTCAGGTCGAGGGGGAGCTGACCGCGGGCGACGCGATCGTGACCACGGGCGCGTTCTTGCTCAAGACCGAGCTCTCACGCGACGCGATCGGCGCGGGGTGCTGTGAGGTCGACGCCCCAGGGGGCCACTGAGATGTTGCGCCGACTCATCGAGCTGTCGCTCGAGCGCCGCGGCGTGGTGTTCCTGGCGGCGGCCGCGCTCGTACTCGTCGGGCTGGCATCGTTCCAGCGCCTGCCCTTCGACGCGTACCCCGACACGACGCCCGTCCAGGTGTCGATCAACGCGGTCGCCCCGGCGCTCTCGCCGCTCGAGGTCGAGCGCCAGATCACGTTCCCGCTGGAGCAAGCGATCGGCGGTCTACCAGGGCTCACCGAGGTCAGGTCGGTCTCGAAGCTGTCTCTTATACACATCTGACGCTGCCGACGATCTACTCTGTG
>CAJXPN010000016.1 GCA_913058025.1 uncultured Myxococcales bacterium
ATCTACACAGAGTAGATCGTCGGCAGCGTCAGATGTGTATAAGAGACAGGCGATCTACATGGTGGTCTGACCCGGCTCAGGCTCCGTACGCTTCGTACCACGCCAGCGTCTCCCTCAGCGTCCCCTCCATGCCTCTGGGCTTGTGCCCGAGCTCGCCTCGCGCTCGGCTCCCGTCGTAGCTGGCTTGCGCCCTGCGCCACGCCCCCCACGTCCTCTCCTCGATGGCCCCTCGCGCTCCTCCGAGCCGAGACCACCACCGCGTCACGTCACCCCCTATCACCCTCGGCTCCGCCCCGCCCGACTCCGCGCGCACCAGCTCCGCCAGCTCGCGCGTGGTCGTCGCGTGACCCCCCACCACATACCTGCGGCCGGGCCTGCCCGCGTCCATCGCCGCGACCATCGCGCGCGCCGCGTCGCGCGCGGCGCGCTGTTGAGCGCGGGCGATGGCGTCGGAGTCGGCGGAGGCGGTCGGCGTGGCGCAGCCCGCAGCGAGCGTGAGCGCGAGGGCTGAAGCGGCGGCGGCGGCGCGTCGAGGGGTCATCGTGACGCTCCGTGCGAGGCGTGGGGGCGCTGGTGTTCGGCGACGCCAGCGACTATGAAGTTCGCGCGCAGCATGCGCGCGCTCCTTAAAGTTTAACAGAGCGCGCTCGGGGCTGCACAATACCAGAGAGCGCGTCCGTTGGAGGTCGCGCCGACTCATGTGGAGCGGTGAGGCAGGATGCGGCGGACGACGATCATTTGGTTGGTGCTGGCGGTGGTGACGGTCGTCTCCATGGCGACGGCATCGATGAGGCTACAGGGGCTGCCGAAGCTGCCCGTGACGGTTGGACCGGACCTGAAGGTCCGCTCGGTGCGCGCGCAGGTCGGCGCGGACGAGAGCGTCCAGCTCAAGCGAGGCGACAGGCTGACGTCGCTGGAGAACGGGAGCGTGCGGGACCTCGTGGACGTGCGCACGGCGCTGCACTCGGCGTCTCCGCCGAGTGCTGGGGCGCGCGAGATCGAGTACCAGATCGTGCGGCCGCTCTACCGGTTCAACCTCATGCTGTCGGGCGAGCCGGTGGACCCGACGGGTCTGCCCACGGGCGTGGAGGACGGGGACATGCTCGTCGAGCTCGACGGGCGGCCGATGAAGCCGAAGGTGGGCACGGAGGGGCTGCGCAGCATCATCTCGAGCAGGCCAGAGGCGCTGCTCGTTTTGGAGCGACGCGACGCGGTGTTCACGGGGCAGATCGCGCTGTCGTACGAGAAGCCGACGATCCCGCTCGCGGTGTTCGTGATCGCGCTGTTGCTGATCGCGCTGATCTGGCGGCTGCGTGACCGCTCGCTGTCGGACTGGACCTCGCTGGGGGTCGCCGCCGAGACGTTGGCCTTCGGCTGGTGCGCGCTGATCGCGCTCCAGTACCAGTGGATGATCAGCGACCCGACGCTCACGTACGTGGCGGCCGCGGCGCTCATCCTCGTGCGCCCGCTGGGGACCTCCGCGCGCGCGGCGAGCTCGGATGGGACGCCTCGACCGGCGATGTACCTGGGCCTTGGCCTGTTGGGCGCGGCGATCGTGGGCGGCCTGCTCTACGGCGGGTTGATCCCGAACGCCGAGGCCGCGCTCCAGCTCTCGGCGATCCTGTCGATCTTGTTCATCATCTTCGAGATCGCGATGACGAGCCTGGGGGAAGGCGCGGGGATGACGCTAGGGGAGCGCAGCGTGTACCTGGCGGGCACGGTGCTGCTGACGCTGGTCGCTGCGGGGCTGGCGATGCTCGTGGAGCCGACGGAGTTCCAGGAGGAGCGCTGGCGCTGGTTCACCTCGATCCTGCTCGCGCTGGTGTGGTTCGGTGACGTGATGCTCTGCTTCCGTGGGTTGCCGTCGACGGCGTTCGCAGAGATCGCCACCTCGGAGTGGCGCCAGGACACCGTCGCGCTCTACCTCGAGGAGCTCGCCGCCGAGTTCAACGGCGTCGAGCTCGCGCTGGTGGTCCACCGTGAGGGGGCCTCTCGCGTGTTCCGGCTCGGTGAAGAGGGTCTGGAGCTGGGGCAGGACTCCGGCCCGCTCCACGAGGCCGTGGCGATCATGCTCCAGGAGCGCACGCACGTGCCCTCGATGGAGCCGAACACGGACCCACTCGCCGGGATCGCGGAGTCGATGGGCCTGGCGATCGCGCTCACGTTCACGCCGCCCGACGAGGCGCCGAGGATGGACGGGACGGAGGTCGCGATCGTGGGCTACGTGATCGACGAGGACGCTCCGCCGGAAGCGATCTCGCTGGAGGACCTGGACTTCATCCAGTCGAGGATGAGCCCGCTGGTCTGGGCCGCGACGCTGTTCGAGGCGCTCGCGCAGGCGATCGCGGACGGCGGCCTCGGCATGACGAGCGCTGCCGCGATCGGAGCCGACGACGAGGAGGACGAGGACGCCGAGGAGACCCAGGAGCTCCGAGAGCGCGTCGAGGAGCTCGAGGAGGAGCTCGAGGAGGCGCGCTCCGAGGAGGAGATGCTGCGCAAGGACAGGCTGGCGCTCGCAGAAGAAGCACAGCTCCTGCGGCGCTGGCACATGCCGCCTCGGCCGCTCCCGCCGGAGGCACAGCAGATGATGGAGCCGGAGCTCCTGGAGGCGCTCAAGTTCCTGCTCGAGTCCCCCGAGCCGCTCGTGATCGCGGGCGCGCCGGGCGTCGGAAAGACGTTCACGGCGGCGGTCGCGCACGAGCTCGACGGCTCGCCCCGCGGCGCCGCCACGGTCTACGACGCGTCGCTCTACTCGGACGAGGCGCAGCTGCCGAACCTGCTCGGCACGGAGGAGGCGCTGGGCGTGCTCGCGGCGTGCGAGGGCGGCGCGCTGATCATCGAGCGGGCCGACCTTCTCACGCCGCCGATGCTCACGGAGCTGCTCGAGGCGGGCGCCGAGGCGCGCACCCGCATGTACCTGTGCTTCACGAGCCCCTCGGCCGAGACCCACTCGGTGCTCGACGGGCTCCCGGACGAGCTCCTCGAGGAGCTGGAGCACCGTGAGCTGGTGATCCCGTCGCTGGCGCGCCGCGGCGTGCTCGACGTCGTGCTGTACGTGTTCTTCGAGGACGCGCTGTTCGCGCGTGGCCGCAACCTGCGAGACATCTCGCCGGCGGCGATGCGCGCGCTGCTCGGGTACGACTACCCGGGGAACATGGTCGAGGCGAAGACGATCGTGGACACGATGGTGGCGCGCGCGCGCGGTGACATCGTGGAGCTAGGGGATCTGCCCTCGGACCTGCGCAGGTTGTCGTTCTGACAAGGTGATGTGCGGGACCCTCGAGCCGAGCGGTTCGAGGGTCCCGTAGCTCCCTCCTATCTCAACATGGTGCTCGAATCAGGCGAACCTGGGGTGCGTCATCTCCACGCGGACGCCGAGCTTGCGGAGCTCGTCGACGATGAGCGCGCGCTCGTCGCGCTCGGCGCTGGTGAACAGCTCCTTGAGGACGCGGTAGCGCCTGGTGGAGTCCAGCCGCGGCTCGTAGAACGCGGGGGTGAAGGGGACGAGGAAGCGCAGCGTGTTGCCCTTGAGCTTGGCGAGGCGGACGCCGCGAGAGAGCAGGTCGAGGTTCATGACGCCGCAGAGGTCGGTGACGACGAGGATCTCGTGGCGGCCCTTCGAGGTCGCGATGACGCGCTCGAGCGCGTCGACGAGGCCGCGCTCCTTCATGCCCAGGCGCGCCTCGACCCGGTAGGGGAGCTGGACGCCGCGGAGCTGGGCGAAGCGGCGCGCCAGTGAGGTCTCGAGGGAGACGACGCCCTCGCGCAGCGCCGGGGTGTCGTAGCGCTCGAGGTTGTCGCGCTCGACGCTCGAGAGCCAGCGCTTGAGGAGCTTGGTGTTCACGCCGGTGTGGGGGTCGACCTCGTCGCCCTTCTTGAAGTCGAGGCGCTCCTGGATGAGGAGGTAGTCGGCCAGGAGGGCGTGGACCTCGTCGTCGTCGAGCTCGGTGAGTTCGGGGTCTACGACGGCGCTCAGGCCGGTGAGGTGGCGCGTGATCTTGCGGAGCTGGCCTGGCGAGGCGGACGGGAGGACGTGGCCGTAGACCTTCTCGTCGAAGGTGATCATACCGACGGAGTCGCGCCCATCGAGCGCGCCGCGCGCGAACGCGAGGACCTCCTCGAAGCCGTGCTCGAGCTTGAGGCCGGCGGGGGAGCCGCCGCGCATCGAGCACGAGATGTCGAGGAGGACGTAGGCGCGGCGAGAGGCTTCGTGCTCGAAGTTACGCGAGATGAGCTTCCCGCGGCGCACGGTGGCCTTCCAGGCGACGTGTCGGAGCGGGTCGCCGGGGTGGTGGTCGCGCAGCTCGCGGACCTCGGTGCCCACGCCGAGTCGGCGCACGGCGTGGCGCCCGCCCTCGGCGCGGATGAGCGCGCGGGAGCGGGGCGCGCGGCGAGGCAGCGCCATCTTCGGGATGAACTCCATGGGGTGCGCGCACGGGAGGTAGTCCTTGGACTCGATGAGGCCGAGGGGGTCGCTGACACGGACGTCGAAGCCGTGGAGCGCCCAGCGGCCGCTGAGGCGAGCGCGCGTGACGAACGACGCGCGGGTGGCGCTGCGCCTGGGGAGCGCCTGGATCTCCTCGAGCGGCTCGCACTCGAGGTTCTCGGCGCCGAAAGGCTGGGCCCTGAGCGCGTGTAGGGTCACGCCGGACTCGTTGATGACACGGATGCCGAGGGTGAACGGATCGCCAGTCAGGTGCGTGACGTCGGCGTCGTCCTCGTCGAGGTCGACCTCGACGCGCACGCGGCGGCGATCCACGGCCACGGCCGAGGGCACGAGCAGCAGGAACCCGAGCGCGACGAGCGCGATCTGGATCTCGCCCATGAAAAGGATCAGCGGGCGCGAGAGCAGCGCCCCCATGAAGAGGAAGACCGATCCCGACAGCAGAAGCCATCGCCCGCGCGCTGTGAGGTATGGGCTCATTCGCCTGCTCTGCTCAACGCTGCGGTGAGTAGCGGACCTTGGAGAGCGCCTGGCGGACGATCTCCCCGGCGTAGATGCCCGAGAGCTCGGCCTCGGCGGAGAGGATCACGCGGTGCGAGAAGACCTCGGGGGCGAGCGCGCGGACGTCGTCGGGGAGGACGTAGTCGCGCCCACGCAGCGCGGCGCGCGCCTTGGAGGCCTTGAGCAGCGAGAGCGCGGCTCGCGGCGAGGCGCCGAGCGCGACGTGCTGGTGGTCGCGCGTGAAGCGCGCGAGCGTGATGATGTAGCGCATCATCTCGTCGGACGCGTGGACGCTCGTGTCGACGAACCGTCGCACCGCGGCGATGTCCTCGGGGGTCATCCTCGGGGTGATGTCGGGGCGCGCGCGCTGGTGGGTCTTGAGGACCTGGAGTTCCTGCTCGGGCGAGGGGTAGCCGATGACGACCTTGAGCAGGAAGCGATCGAGCTGAGCCTCGGGGAGCATGTAGACGCCCTCCTGCTCGAGCGGGTTCTGTGTGGCGAGCACGAGGAACGGGTTGGGGAGCTCGTGGGTCTCGCCCTCGATGGTGACCTGGCGCTCCTGCATCGCCTCGAGCAACGCGGACTGCGTCTTGGCGGGGGCGCGGTTGATCTCGTCGCCAAGGACGACCGAGGCGAAGATCGGGCCGCGACGCAGGATGAACTCCTGGGTCTGGAGGTTCGGGATGTAGACGCCGGTGATGTCGCTCGGGAGCAGGTCGGGGGTGAACTGCACGCGGCTGAAGGAGACGCTGAGCGTCTGCGCGAACGTGCGCACGAGCGTGGTCTTGGCGACGCCCGGGACGCCCTCGAGCAGGACGTGCCCGCCCGCGATGAGCGCGATGAGGAGGCCCTCGGTGATCTGGTCCGAGCCGATGAACACGCGGCCCACCTCTCGCTTGACCGCGTCGGACAGTGTCCGGATCTGGGCGAGCGCCTGCGCGCGCGCCTCCGCCTGTGGATCGGCTGGTTTGGCGGCCTCGTCGGCCGCTGGTTCATGTGTCTGTGCGGGTACGTCGCTCATACTCCTCCCGTTGGCCCATCAGTTCCAATACTTCGATGCAGCGCTCGTGGATCTTGAGCAGATCACGTTCGCTAAAATAGACGTCCGAGTCGAGGAAGACCTTGTGCCGCGTGGGCACGCGCGCGAGCGTCGCGAGCAGCTCGACGAGCTGCCCGCGCACCCGGCGGGCGCGATCCGCGTCGTGCATGTCCAGGTAGCGCCTGGCGAAGAGGTCACCGAGCGCCTGGACGTCGGGGCGCGGCTCGCCCTCTTCGAGCTCCCAGGCGTCGAGGCCCCTGAGGAAGATCTCCTCGAAGATCTGCTTCAGGATGGCCACCGGCAGCGCGTGGTTCATGCCGCCGGCGTTGACGTCGAAGCGCGCGAGGTTCCAGTCGAACTCGCTCTGCGGCGCGTTGAGGCGCTCGCGCACGTCGCTCAGGTACGCGCTGTAGGGGCGCGTGGCGCGCGCGGGGAAGATCGTGAACAGGTAGACGACCAGCCCGCCCGCGAACAGGATGCCCAGGTAGTACATGAGCGCCTCGGCCGGGATGCTGTCGAGCAGCGAGGCGATGGCGTCGTTGAAGGAGGAGACGCTCTCGGTCAGTGACTTCGAGAGCGGGTCGTCGGGGGCGCCGAAGGTCCCGGACTGCTCGAACGCGCCGACGTAGAGGTGGACCCGACACGGGAGCTTGTCGGAGCAGACGTAGCGCAGCGAGTTGCGCGCGAGCTGGGCGTTGTCGCCGATCGTGAGCATGTGGTTGATGAACATGCTCGAGTCGCCCATCACGACGACCTTCCCCTTCCCGAGGTTCATGTCGTAGACGAGGCCGCCGTCGGCGCTGAACCCGAGCACCGGACCGCCGACGTTGTAGAGGACGGACGGGTGGTTCGCGACGACGACGTCCACGCCCTCGAGCAGGCCATGCACGCCGCTCGAGCGCACGATCGGCAGCGCGGGGTTGTTGTTGAGGAACTCGTCGTGAGGGAGCGTCCCGCGGACCGGCTCGACGCGCGAGAGGTCGAGCCGCTCGAGCAGCTCACCGCTCGCGCCGAAGTCGTCGGCCACGAGGACGCGGCCGCCCTCGAGCATGTAGCGCTCCACGCTGCCCACGTCGAGCCCCTGGCTCGGGTAGAGCACGATGAGCGGCTCCTCCGTCTTCAGCTCCGCGTAGTCGAGCGTGTCGTGGAACACGAGCTCGACGTCGAGCGAGCGCGCGAGCACGAACAGGCCGTTGAGCCCGTTCCAGTCGTCGCTCTCGACGTCGTAGTCTCCGCCCTCGGACTGCGCGCTCGCGCCGAGCGCGCCGCCCAACACGATCGCCAGCGCGCATGCCCAACCCAGGAGGCGCCTCGCCAACGCGTGCGTCATGACGCCCTCCCCTGCTCGGGCTCGATGCCGAGCTGCGCGTCCAGGCGCCTCACGATCGACACCGAGAGCTCCCAGAGCTCGTCGTCGTAGCTCCTGCCGCTGAAGTAGCTCTCCTCGACGACGTCGGTCACCGCGGTGAGCAGCGCGTCGAAGTCCATCTCGCCGAGCTCGGCGCGCTCGGACAGGAGCTCCCGGAGCTTGCCGCGCGCGCCGTCGACGCGCTCGGGCGGGAGCGCGGCGAGCTGACGGGACGACACCTCGTCCCAGATCGCGTCCTCTATCTGACGAGGAGAGAGGTGCCCCCAGAGATCCTTACCGCGGGTGCGCGCGATCCACGCCTGGTAGAAGCGCCTGACCTTGAGCGGGATCGCGACCAGCCCGACGCGGCACGCGCGCAGCTTCCCATCGTGAGGGATCGAGACCTCCATGACGCCAGGCGCGAACCCGTGAGCGCGCGCCGTGAGCGCGTACACGCCGCGGGGGATGCCGCGCACCACGAACCCGCCGTCGCGGCCCGCGACGACCTCGATGGGCTCGCCACCGGCGCGCCGCTCCAGCGTGATCGTGGCCAGCGGCACGGGCGCGGCGCGCCAGTGGTCCCACACGAAGCCGCCGATCGCGTCGAACCCGACCGGGGCGTCGTCACCCGGCTCGAACGACTCGAACTGCACGCGCTCGTTCGCGTCGTACGAGAGCTCGAGCTCCTCCTCACCTTCGTCCTTACGGCGCCACCACGCGCGCCAGTCGGTCATCGACAGGCGCCACATCAGGGCCGCGGCGCCGGCCAACACGGTGACCAGGCCGAGCACGTTGAGCAGCCAGCGCGACGAGGTGCGGTCGAGCTCGACCGCGCCCGTCATCGCCTCGACGCGGGCGCCCGCGTCGGGGAGCAACGTCACGCGAGCGCTCCAAAGGCCCTCGTCGAGCTCGGCCGTCGGGAAGAAGATCTCGGCGCGGCCGTCCCCGCGGGTCACGCCAGTCTCGCGGCGCAGCACCTTACCCTCGGTCCCGTCGTCGACCCGAAAGAGCGCCGCGCTCATCGTCGCGCCGGGCACCGAGATCTCCCCATCTGTCACCCTCGCCGAGACGATCAGGCCACGCTCCAGGCGCAACCTGGAGGTGGAAAGGTCTGCGGCGAGCTCGGCGTCGCCGGCGAACCACGCGGTCGTCACGTCGCGCGCCTCGGGACGCATGCGGGTCGCGCGCATCAGCGCGCCGACCTCGTTCTCACCGGCCTTCATGTGCGAGCTCAGGTCGAAGACGCCGCGGCCCCGCTCGTCGAGCTCGACCGAGCCCGCGAACGCGCCGTTGACGAAGACCTCGGCGGGGGCGCGGACGCCGATGCCGTCGGCGGACGCTCTGATCTTGAGCTGTGAGGGGCTGCTCCGGCCGACCGTGAGGTCGGGCGCGCGCAGCTCCAACTTGGGCTGGAGGCGCTTGAGCTCGACGCGAGCAGTGGCCACGTCCGCGGCCAGCAGGCCCGACGCGTCGGTGAACTTCAGGCGCACCATGTACACGCCAGGCTCGAGCTCGAACTGCTCGCTCAGCTTCCCCTGGATGTCCGTGGCCAGCGACGTCGCGCCCAGCTCCACGGGCGTGCCATCCTCCTTGACCACCTGGATGCCGACGTCACGCATGGCCAGGGGCGCGCCCAGCTCGTCACGCAGCGCCCCGCTCACCTGGAGCGCGGTCCCCGCGCCCTTGACGTCGGCGGCGAGCTTCGCCTCTCCTCGGATCCGGAGATCGATGGCGTGGGAGGACGCAGGCGTCAGGTTCAACGCGACGACCGTCGCCATGAACATCGCGCGATGTACCAAGCCTGCCTTCATCCAATCCAATCAATTCGCCGGGGACATCTCACTCAACTTGTCGCGCGCCCACGTGGCGCGCGCTCCGTGCGGCTCGAGCTCGAGGAACCTGCGCAGCGAGGTCGCCGCGGCCTGCGCGTCGTCCACCTCGATCTCGAGCTTCGCGAGCTCGAGGTGGGCCTCGGCGAGCGTCGTGTCACTCCTCAACGCCCTCTTCAAGACATCTCGGGCACCCTCACGTTCCGCGCGCGCGCGGAGAAACTTCGCGCGCTCGACCAACACGTCGGCGCGCTCTCCGAGGAGCTCCTCGGCGCGGGTCAGGTGACCGAGCGCCTGCTCCTCACCCTCGCGGCTCCCATGGAGCACCGCCAACCACTTGAGCACCTCGCCGGCTTGCGCCCGCGTGGATCCCTGCGAGTTGTAACTCCCGAGGATTCGAGAAAACTCCCGGCGACCGAGCTCCTTGTCGTGGCGCACGTACGCGTCACCCAGCGCGCGGATCGCGCGCACGGACTTCCGGTCCCCGAGCAGCGACCGGTAGAACATCTTCTGCGCGCGCTCCCACTGGCCGAGCTCGGCGTACACGCGCCCGAGTTCGTAGAGGAGGCGCGGGTCGTTCTCGTCGCCGATGCGCGCGCGCTCGAGGTGCACGCGCGCCTCCGAGGACTTGCCCTCGTGGCGCAGCGCGAGCCCCATCACCCAGTTCGCCTCGGGGTGCCCCGAGGTCAGCTCGAGCACCTTCCCCGCGAGCACCTTCGCCTCCTCGAGATCCCCCTGCCAGAAGCTCCCCACCGCGAGGTCCACGAGCGCCTCGACGCCCTCGGGCGGCGGCTCGACCACGCGCGCCCTCGCCTCCACGTAGCGCTCGTTCCCGCGCCCCTCACGCGCGAACGCGCGCATCCTCAACCTCGCCACGCTCGCCTCGTACATCGGCGAGACGTGCCCATCGTCCAACAACGCGAGGAGCTGGCCCGAACGCCCCGCGCGAAAGAGCGCGAGCGCGCGGGCGCGCAACCAGGCGCGCTGCGTGGAGAGCGCGCCGCGCGAGGACGCGCTGGTCTTGATCGCGTCCTCGTCCTGGCCGTCGAGCAGCGCCACGAGCGTGCGCACGACTCCGACCTCTTCGTCCGCCGACATCTCCCGGAGCGTGCGCTCGAGCGCGCCGCGCTTGCCCCGCTGGGCGTGAACGAGCGCGCGCGCGAGGCGCACGCTCGGGCGCTCGAGGCCGCGCTCTCGCGCCAAAGCCAGCACGGAGAGCGCCTCGGCCTCACGGCCAGACTCGCGCATCGCCGCGGCGAGCGAGACGAGCGCGGCGGCCTCCTCCTCCTCGAGCCCCTCGCGCTGGCGCCTCGAGAGCGCCAGCGACACGGGCCTGCCGGCCAGAATCTCATCAGCCTTCTCACCCAACGACGCCCGCAGGCTCGCAGGCGTCCCGGGGTCGAGCGCCCAGGCGAGCGCGCGCTCGGGTGAGCCGGCCTCCACCAGCGCTCTGGGCGCCACGATCATCAACTCCATGCGCAGCTTCGCGCTCACACCCTCCATCTGCGCGAGCCGCTGCCACAGGTGCTCCGCCTTCGAGATGTCCCGCTCGCTCGCCGCGAGCACGCCGCGCACCAGCAGCGCCGGCCCGAGCTTGTCGTCGTGCGCGAGCGCCTCGTCGAGCCCCTCACGCGCGGCCTGCGCGTCCCCTCGGCGCCACGCGCGCGAGGCCGAGCGCCAACGCGCCAACGCGCTCAGGAACGCGTCGGCGCCGTCGGGCGCGCCCGCGCCGAGCTGGGCTCCGCCAGGCACGGTCACCGTCATCAGCTCCTCCCAGCCCAACGCGCCCCCTTCGAGCGCGTAGAGGTAGGGGTGCAACGGGTTGAGCGCCTGTAGAGACCTGCCCGCCTTCTCGAGGCCCTCGCGGTCGCCCGCGCGGATCGCCACGCGGATCTGCCCGAGCGCGCCCGGGACGAACCGGTCGAAGCGCTGCGACGCGAGCTCGTAGCGTCGCCAGGCCTCGGACAACCGCCCACGATCCTCCTCGAGCCTGGCGCGCGACCACGCCGTCGCCAGCGCGCGCGGCCAGCGCCGCTCCATCACACCGACCGTCGCCAACGCGGCCTCCTCGTCACCCCGCGACAGCGCGAGCATCGCCTCGGCGCCGCTCGCCCAGGGAGACTCGACATCCGAGGTCAACGTGTAGGTGCCGTGCACCTCGAGCGCAGCGAGCGCGGCGACGAAGTCCTCCCTCGCCGCGAGCTCACCCTGTGAGCTGCCCCAGCGCGTCCCGGCGCGGTTGAGCGCGGTCTCGAACGCGCCGGGGTTGAGCGGGTCGAACATCTCGAGGTGTTGATCCAGCGCGCTCTCGGCGGCCGAACGCTCCATGACGAACCAGACGCCCCCCGCGACGAGCATCGCGACCGCGGCCACCGCGAGCGCCTTCCTCGGAAGGCCGGGTACGCGGGTCCTGGGCACCTCGCCCGAGCGCACCTCGGGAGCCTCCTCCGGGCGCCCCCTCCCCGACCTCTCCGTCCTCACGATCCGCTCGGTCGGCGCGTTCGCGTCCACGACGTCGAAGCCAACGGGCGCGTCGGCCACCTCGTCCACCGCCAGTTCGTGGTCCGAGGGCGAAGAACCAGACTCGTCGGAGGGCTCGACGTCTTCGACCGCCTCTGCTTCCGCTGCCTCATCGACCTCATCGGCGCGCTCGTCCTCGAGCTCGCCCACGATCTGATCGTCGTCGAACTCGAGCTCGACCGACACGTCCGCGGCCTCGGGGACGAGCGCGCCGGGGGCGGCCTCCGGGGTCACGGTGTGGCGGTAGACATACTCGATGAGGACGCCGCGATCTCCGAGCGCGCGCTCGAGCGCGGACACGACGCGCGCCGCGCCGCGCTCCTCGAGCCGCTCCAGGAGCTGTCCCGCGATGAAACCAGACTCGGGGTGTGCCGCCAGCACGGCGGCGACGTCGGGCTCGAAGCCCGGAGAGGTCGCGCCGTTGCCGTACACGCCGAGCAAGAGCTCGAGCGCGGCCTCGTCGCCGCCCCTCCTCTTGATGCCTTGAAGCAACACGGCGAGCGCGCGGGCGATGTCGCCGCGCTCGTAGGCGCGCATCGCGATCTGCTTGAAGTCCATCGAGTGGCTCGTGTACGGGGGGCTCGAGCGCTCGTCAGCGCGAGACCTTGACCTGGCCTGGCAGGAAGATGCTCACCCCGAGGGACATCATGACGTTGTTCGCCACGCGCAGGTCCTCGCTCCCGCTGGAGACCTCGGCGCGCGAGAACACGTAGTCGCGGACGTCGTACGTGATGGCGAACATGTCGCCCACGAACAGTCGGATGCCCGCGCCGGCCACGCCGGCCACGGTCCCCTGACCCAACGACGTGTTCGCGGCATCCTGGTCCTCGACCGCAGAGATCGCGCTCTGCGCCACGAAGCCCACACCACCGATGAGGTGGATGTCGTAGTTGAGGATCAGCCCGTCCATGACGGTGAACTTGCCGAAGATCGGCACCCACTGACCCTCGAGGTCGACCAACCAGTCGATCTTCGAGTACGAGATGTCGCCCGGGTCGCGAAGCACCAGCTCGGCGGACTCGCGGAGGCTCGTCTTGGGGTGCGCGATCCCGAAACCACCCGTCAGGCCGATCGAGACCTCGTTCGTCAGGTGGAACCCGGCGTTCGCGCCCACGAAGAGGTTCTGCGTGAACGTGTCGGTGACCGTCCCTCCGAAGAAGGGCATCACCTCGAGGCGGGTCGAACGGTAGAGCAGCTTGCGGCGCACGATCGGCCCGCCAGCCTCCAACGGAGAGACCTTGACCTCGTCGTTGGGGAGATCCTGCGCGGTCGCCGTCGAGGGCGCCGCGGTCCACGTCAGCGCGAGGGCCGCCGCGCACATCATCGCTCGCATCGAGTCGTTCACTTGTCGCCCTCCTTGGATCCTTCCGCCGTACGCTTCACCGAGGTCGGGAGGTAGAACCCCAGACCGACCGACGCCGCGACCATGTGAGAGAGCGTCGACGTGCCACCCACGGGCGCGAAGTACAGCGTGTCGCCGACCTCGAAGTTCACCGACATCCACTCCGTGACGAAGATGTGGCTGGCGATCCCGATCGAGCCGGCGAGGCCGCCCGACGACGCGCTCTGCAGCGAGGCCGAGTCCGCCCAACCCAGGCCGACCTGGGCCGCGATGTCGTAGTAGACGATGCCCGAGCCGAAGATCGAGAACTTGCCGAAGATCGGCACGAACCCGAACTGCAGGCCGCCGTAGTAGTTCATCACCGGCACGTCGGGCTGCGTCCCCGTCTGGTTCTGCGCGGCACCGAACGCCTCGGTCTGGCCGCCCAGCGCGCCGCCGAAGTTGTACCAGTCGAACACGCCGCCGACGTAGATCCGCTCGGTGATGTGGAAGTTCGCCGCCGCACCAGCCTTGATCGACTGGTAGAGCGAGTCGTTGAACGAGAATCCGATGCGCGGGGAGACCTCGAAGCGGCCCTTCTGGAGCACCGGCTTGGGCTGCACCACGTGCACGCGATCCTTGAACTTACGACGGATCTCCTGGGCATCCGCCTCTTGCGGAACCAGCAGCGCCAACAACGTCAGCGCACACAGCGCTCCAATTCTCAATCGCATGCGCACCTGACCCGCTCGCATGGGGACGAGTTCCAACTGGATACTCGATGTCGTCTATCATGAGCGTAATAACACAGCGGCCACGACGCCCACAAGCGAGCCCTCACCCCTTGCGACCTCAGAGGAACAGCGCATCGACGAACTCTTCGGCGTCGAACGCGCGCAGATCCTCCACGCCCTCGCCGATGCCGATGTAGCGCACGGGCGTGCTGACCTCCTCGCCGATGCCCAGGATCACGCCGCCTCGCGCCGTGCCGTCGAGCTTCGTGAGCACGAGCCCCGTCAGCCCCAACGCCGCGCCGTAGTCCTTGGCCTGCTGGATCGCGTTCTGGCCCGTGTTCGCGTCCAGCACCAGCAGCGTCTCATGCGGCGCGCCCTCCATCGCCTTGCCGCTCACGCGGTGGATCTTCTTGAGCTCGTCCATCAGGTTCGCGTTCGTGTGCAGGCGCCCCGACGTGTCGCACAGGACCACGTCGATCCCCTCCTCCTTCGCGCGCTTGATGCCGTCGAAGACCACCGACGCCGGGTCCGCCTCGGACTCGCCCTTGTGCACCGGTATCGCCACGCGCCTGGCCCACACCTCGAGCTGCTCGACCGCCGCCGCGCGGAACGTGTCGCCCGCCACCAGCATCACGGACTTGCCCTCGTGCTTGTACTTCGAGGCCATCTTGCCGATCGAGGTCGTCTTGCCCGCGCCGTTCACGCCCACCACGAGGATCACGAACGGGCCGTCCTCCTTGGCCTCGACGACCATCGGCTTCTCGATGTTCTTGAGCATCGAGGTGACCTGCGCGCGCACCGCGTCCCAGACCGCCTGCGGGTCCTTCTTGACCGTGTCGTCGAGCGCGTCGAGGCCCTTGAGCACCTTCCTCGTCGCCGCCGTGCCGATGTCCGAGGTGTAGAGGAACTCCTCGATCTGCTCCTTGAGGTCGTCGTCGAGTTCCTCCTTGCTGAACAGATCCTTGAGGCGACGGCCAAAGCCCGCCTTCGTCTTCGCGAGCCCGTCGTTCATCGACTTCTGCGCGGGCGCCGCGGCCGCGGCCACGGGCTCGGCCTTGGGCTTGGGCTCGGCCTTGGGCTCGGGCTTCGCCGCGATCGGCTCGTCATCGTCGCTGTCTCTTATACACATCTCCGAGCCCACGAGACAGGCAGAAATCTCGT